>JAQBPZ010000064.1 GCA_028287225.1 Gemmatimonadota bacterium | reverse complement strand
GCGTGCCGCGCTCGTCAGGGACGTCCGTGCGCGTCGCCCGGCGGGGCGGCGGGATCCGCGGACGCGGCCCGGTCCGCCGACTGCACGCGTCGCATGGCCTCCTCCCAGTCGATGTCGGGAGAAACGTCGGCATCGTCGAGGTCGATCGTCGCCAGCGCGCGCTCGATGACAGGCGCTCCGAGAGCGGGCGCGAGCGCGTAGCCGAAATCGAGCTCGGCGCGCCGGCAGATACGCTCCATGCGCGCGCTCGATGCCTCGTGGACCCGCACGCCCATCTCGTACATGCGCGCGTGCATGCCCTCGTGAAGGATGGAGGACGCGACGGTGGCCGCGGTGATGTCGCGCCGCGCCAGGAAGGTGAGCTCCGTCATGCAGCGTCGCTCCGCGTAGAGGTACGCGCCGCGGCACGGGTAGCGTACGACCCAGAAATCACGCAGGTCGCGGCGCATGTGCCGCATCCGCCACGGCATGTACCGCTCGATCAGGGCGAGCGCCTCGTCGAGGCGAGCGAGGACGTCCCCCGTGCTGATGTCCGGGCGCGAGTTCTCGACCACTACGCGGAAGCCGCGGACCTCGTGCACCTCGCCGGTCTCGGCGGTCTCGGCGCGGAGCCACCGCACGAGGCGGTCGCGGGCGTCAGCTAACGTGCGTCGAAGCATGTCTGTCTCATGCCAACCCGGCTTCAGCGGGATCCTCGCTTCACAGTCGTGCTGGACCAGTACGCGAACTCGGGGGCCGCGCATGCGCCCTCGAGATCGGCGAGCCGGTCGCGAAGATACGCCTGTGCATCGGCGATGGCGCCATTGTAGACGCTGGGGGCGATCTCCTTCAGCATGAAGTCCAGGAGCAGCCCCGCCTTCAGCTCCCCGACGTCCATGTCGAGCTCTTCGGAGAAGTAGCGCTTGATGGAGGAGATGGAGCGCTTCCGCTCGTCGTCGGCCAGTTCGATTGTCATCGTATGCTCACTCGGCGCCCTACGCCCCGAACTGCCGCAGGTGATGGTCGAGGTGCTTGTACATCAGCACGCCCCATTCCTTCGGGGTGAGGCGGCCGAAGAAGCTGTGCGGGTGTGTCGTGCAGCCGGCCGGGCCCGCGGCGGCCACCTGGTCGATCAACGACAGCAGGCGCTCGCGCTCCACGTGGAGGTCGGGGGTTCCCGCGACCACCATGTCGGGCACCGTCGGCGAATTGCGACGCATGGGGGCATCGTTGCCGAGCGCCAGCCGCCGGATGGCCGGGCCGATGAGCCGCCCGATGAGCACGCGTGGCGGCCGCCTCGCCCCCGTCACCAGCTCCAGGCCGCGGGCGCAGTGCTCCACCGCCTGGGACGCGTTCATCGTGCCCCACTGCCGCGGACTGTCGGGCCGGAGATGGCGAAGGCGCTCCTTCACCTCCGCCACCGCCGCCGGTTCAAAGAGATCCTTCATGTCGCGATCGATGCCTCGGGCAATTCGATGTAGCCGGACGGCCGGTGGGAACTCCACGACCCATCTGCGAGACGCGAGCCATGCGCGTCGTCACGACGTGCGCGGCGCGCGCTCGAGATACGGCGCCGCGTTGTAGGCGTCGGACGTCCCCTTGGGGATGCTGATCCACTGCCAGGGCGCGGCCGCGTGCATGCGCGCGAGCAGGACGAGCTGCCCCACGTGATAGGCGACGTGGGCCAGCGAGCGGCAGAGCGCCGCATGCACCGTGAGCGGCTGGCGGCGAATCGTGACGGTGCCGCCGAGCAGTGTGGCGTCGTCAGCGAGGCTCGCCAGCGCTCCCTCGACGGCGCTCCACCCGGCGGCCCAGAGGGCATCCACCTCGGCGCGCGTGTACGTCCGCGTCTCGAACTCGGATTCCCGGTCGCGCCAGGGCTTCTCGCCATCGCTGGTGAGGAAGTCCGTGAAGCGCGAGGCCAGGTTGCCGCTCAGGTGGCGAACGATCATCGCCGCCGAGTTGCCGTCGGGCGCCGGAATGCGATTGAGCGCGTCGTCGTCGGGCAGCTGCGCGAGCGCCCGGTCCCCGATCAATCGGTAGCGGCGGTATTCCGCGGCGAAGTCGTCGAGCATGTCGGGCCTGTTGTTGAAGTGTCGTGGGACGACGGGAGCGGAAGTGCGAGCGGGATTGCCACTCCCTGCTCCGCCGTCATGACAGCCGCACCGGGTGCGCGGCCACCCACGCCAGCACTTCCGCGGCGTTCCGGTTGGGGGGGAACACGGGGTAGAAGACGTGCGTGAGCGTGCCGGCGTCCTGCACCCACGCCAGGCGCGCGAGCAGGCGACGGCCGGCGACGACGAGCGTGGGGAGCTGGAGCGCCTCGGTGAGCGCGCCCGCGGCGTCGCTGAGCACGGGAAAGGGCAGGTGCAGCCGCTCCGCCAGCTCGCGCAGGTCCTCGGGCGACTGCGCGCTCAACCCGAAGACCCGGCAGCCGTGCGCGGCGAAGTCGGCGGCGAGGTCGCGGTACCCGCAGGTGTGCGGCGTACAGCCGCGCGCGCCGGGGATGGCGTCCCAGTCGGCGACGAGCGGCTGCTCGCCCGGGCGGCTGGTGCGCGGGAAGGCGAACAGCACGGCGCGCCCCGGGACCGTCGACAGGTTGACGACCGTCCCGTCGGATGCCGGGAGCGCCACGGGTGGCAGCCGTCGCCCCGGAAGGTGCGCCGCGCGTCCATCGTCCGTGGGGACGGGGAGGTCGGATGGCAGGGTGTACGGGTCGTGCACGGGGGTGTCCACTCATGCACCTTCCTGCCGGAGGCCAGGGATCAGTCGATGTGTCACGCGCGGCGCGTATTCATGGTAACCGGGCAGCTCGCGTTGGAGTAAGCGCTCGTCCGGCTCAGTCCGCCCGCGTGTACGTCAGCTCGAGGTCCGGCTCCCAGTGTCGGCCGTCGGTCGGCATCACATCGCCGCCGGCTCGTGAAGCAGCATCCAGGAGGTGCCGAATCGGTCCCGCAGCATGGCGAAGCGATTGGCGAACGGGGTCTTCGCCATCTTCATGAAGATCTCGCCTCCGACGGTGAGCAGGGCGTACGTGCGCTCGGCGTCCTCCTCGCGATCGAGTGAGAGCGCGAGATAGGCGCTGCGCATCGGCTCGGCCTGCGGGATGTCCGCGCCCATGAGCACCGTGGAGCCGATCTCGATGCGCGCATGGAGGACCTTTCCCTTCCAGTCGGGCGGCAGGGAGGCATTGGGCATGTCCCCATGCCGGGTGATCCCGATGATCCTGCCGCCGAGGTGCTGCTCGTAGAAGCGGAACGCCTCCTCGCAGCAGCCGCGATAGTTCACGTAGGCATCCAGGCGCATCGGGTCACTCCCTTCAGTCGTTGGGTGCGACGACGGTCCACCCGTCGCCCAGGAGCGGTACCGTGGCGGCGGCCGGCCCGCCGTCGCGAGCGCGGCCGTCGATTGTGCCGACGATCACCGCGCCGGGCAGCGCTCGCGCCGCTGCCACCACCGTGCCATCCAGCCCGGTCAGCGGCACCTTCGCGCGGCGGCCCCACGGCGAATCAGCCTGCCCTGCGTACGTTCCCGCATTGATGTAGACGAAGCGCTTCGCCGGCGTCCCCTGGGCCTCCGCGCCGCGCAGCACCATCCCGCCGCCGGAGCGCTCGAGAGCCTCGAGCACGAGCTCGAACGTTGCGGCCTCCGGCGTCTGCGCCACCGGTGGCACGAGCTGGTCGCGCCCACGCTGGAGCCGCAGCTCCACACCAGGCAGCGGGTGTCGGACGACGATGCGAAGCGTGACGGGCGGAGACATGCTATGGGCGAAATGTTCGACGGCTGATGGCCAGGCTGCGCTGCATCGCAGCCAGTGGCACTATCTCGTTTCGACTATCACGAACGGCAACCCCGTCCAGCGCCGAGATGCATCGAACATGAGGCGCTGTACCGCCGTGCTGGTGCCCAGCTCCTGCCACATGAGCTGCTGGGCCCGTGCCACGCGCTCGGCGTCCGTACCGTCCTTTGGAAGCTCCCGGACGTGCTTGAGCGCCGCGGAGAACGCCGCTCCCGCCACTGCCGTGGAGTCCGGCTTCTCGATGTCCGCCCAGACCGCCGCGAAAGCGAGGGCTTCAAGTGCGACATCGCGCTGGCCGAGGGACGCGAACAATCCGTTCCGGGCGGTGCAGATGTGGACACCGATCCGGCCGTCCGGCAGGATCACGTCGGGGTTGTAGAACCGGGCGGCGACCGCCGTCGCGCGATCGATCGGTATCGCAGCCGGCGCCGGGACTGCGAAGCCAGCGAGCCCCGACCCATGGGCGGACAGGTAGCCGGCGAGTGGCGCCAGGATGGCCCGTGAGTATGCGCTGTCGTCGCGGAGCTCCTGGTAGAACGCCGTGCGCAGGGAGTCGCGGACGCTGGCGGATTCGAGCCGCACGCCCCGAACGCGCTCGAGCACGTGCCCGGCGATGTACGCCAGATACTGCCGACGCTCACGCACGAAGGGCGCGAGCGGATGCGCCGGCGGCAGCGAATCGACGGTTGCCGAGACGTACCACACAGAGCCCGAGGAGTCGAACCGGATCCTGAAGAAATCCGGATAGGATGCGCGTGCCTGCACGGTGGTGATGGAGTCCGCGGAGCCTGCGATTGCCGC
>JAQBPZ010000034.1 GCA_028287225.1 Gemmatimonadota bacterium | reverse complement strand
CCGTGCCGGCGGCCGTGGTGTGGGGCGCCGACGACCCCTTCCTGCCGGTGGCGATGGGACGCGCGCTGGCGGCCGCGGTCCCCGGTGCCACGCTGGACGTGGTGGACGACGCGCGCCACTTCATCCCCGAGGATGCGCCGCGCCAGGTGGCCGACGCGCTGGGACGACTGCTGAAACGATCGAGCACTGAAAAACGAGTAAAGAAGAACGAGTAACGAGGAAAGAAGAACGAGTAACGAGTAACGAGTAAGTCGAGGTCGTCCCGGGCCGGTTGTGCCACCCCGCAGCCGCAGGCTGTCGGGGCCTGGCATCCCGTGCCTGGGGCTGGCCATGAGCACGGGACAGTGACCCCGACACTCGCTCGCTGCACTCGCTCCTGCGGGGTGACATCCGCTCGGGAGGCCGCCCTGCAGGTTACTCGTTACTCGTTACTCGTTCTTCTTTACTCGTTTTTCTCCTCGACGTCCTTCTTCAGCGCGGCCAGCGTGTACCGGCTCGACGCGTTCCACAGCACCCAGCTCCGGATCCCGTTGTCGTAGCCGGCCTGCATCTGCGCGCGCACCTGAGCGGCACCGTAGCGTGGCGCACCGAGGGTGAAGTCCTGGTACCAGGGCACGATCTCCGCAGCGCCAGCCACGGCGCGATTGCGCGCGATGGCGTCCTTCATCGCGTGATCGATCACCTCGTACGGCCGTGCGTTCGGCCGGTCGATGCCGTAGTCGCCGCGCGCGTAGTGCGATGGGTACGTCATCGGCAGCACGACGTCCGCGCGGTCGGCGAAGGCTTCCCAGCGCTGCCCGATGGTCATGTCGCCCTTCACCGTGGTGGTGAGGCCGAACACGTCGATGGCCATCGGCACGCCGAGCGCCCGCATGCGGTCATGCAGGTAGCCGAGCTGCTCGCGGATCACCACGTCGCGCGTGCGCCCCTTCGCGAGCGGAAACGCCGCCTGCCGAAGGAGGCTGGGCTCGTCGGGAAAGCGCACGTAGTCGAACTGCACCTCGCTGAAGCCGAGCTTCACCGCCTCCTCGGCCAGGTCGCCGGCGTAGCTCCACACGTCGCGCTGGTGCGGGTCCAGCCACGGCCGGCCCGCCTTGTCGAGCCAGGGCGTGCCGTCCTTCCGTGTCCGCACCGCGAGGTCGCGCCGCGCGCTCGCGAGGATCGGGTCCTTGGCCACGACGATGCGCGCGATGGGGTGGATGCCGTTGGCGCGCATCGTGTCGAGCAGCGCGTGGATGCGCGCCGCGGGCATGGGGTTCACGGTGTCGGCGCCGATGCGGTGCGCCAGCGGCACCGCGGACCGGTAGAGCAGGTAGCCGCGGTCGTCCTTCACGTCGATGACGAGCGCGTTCACCTCGGTGGTGCGCGCGACGTCCACCAGGCGCCACACCGTCCGGCCGATGGCCGCCCAGCGGTTGACGTACAGGCCGCGCACGATGGCGGGACGCGGGACCACCGGAACGCGCGCCGCCATCGCGAGGCGCGGCGCGGCGAGACGCGCGAGGCTGTCGCGGCGGACGCTGTCGCGCGCGGCGGTGCTGTCGCGCACGAGGGAATCGCGCGGGATGGTGTCGCGCGGCACCGTGTCCCGCCGGGGGGCGGGGACCGCCTGCGACGCGGCGAGGGTGGGCAGCAGCATGACGGCCAGGATGGCCAGGCGGAGCGAGCGAGCGGGCATGGTGACCAGGAAATTGGAAACGGCGGTTGGCGCTGTGAACGCGCGGGGGTCCTGCGCACGCATTGAACGGATTCATTCGAGGTGACCCCAGCCTGACGAGATGGCCCGCCACGCTGCAACGCCCGGCCCGCGATCGCTCCCCTACCCGACGAGATGGGACGAGGGTCAGCCCTGGGCAGTCCTCCGCGTCCTCCGCGGTTAAGTGCTGTTGAAGAGCGTTCACCGCGGAGGACGCGGAGGGCGCGGAGGACAGCCGACCGGGGTCGGATGACCAGAGGCGGCTCTCCCGCGATGTCCAGCGGCGTTCGCCGCGGACGGGCTAGAGCCGGTTCGCCTCGCGCACGGCGTCCACCGCGTGCGCGATGTCGCGCGAGAGGGCGCGTGCCTCCTGCGTGGCGCTCGCGTCGTCCGACATCGCGCTGCCGAATCCGGACGAGCGGAGCTTGAGCAGGTCCAGCCGGAGGTTCTGCAGCGCCAGGCTGGCGCTCTCCAGCTGCGCGGCGAGCGTGCCGTGTCGCGCCGCGAGCTCCGCGATGGAGCCGCGCTGCCGGTCCAGCAGGGCGATGCGGCGCTCCTGTTCGGCCGATGGCGAGTCGCCCGCCTCGGCGCGCAGCGCGGCGAGGCGCTGCTCGAGCGCGGGCACCGAGGCGCCGGAGACGTCGGCGTCGAGGCGGTGCAGCGTGAGCGCGAGGGAGCCCACGCGCTGGGCGAGGGCGTCCACGGTCGGTCCCACGTCGGGGATGAGCTCCCGCTCGCTCGGTGCGAGCTTCGCGAGAATCTCGCGCGCGGCACGCTGGTCGTCGGCGGCGCGGCGCACGGCCTCGCCGTGCGTGCCGGCCAGCACATCGGCCGGTGCGAGCGCGAGCGCGGGATCGGCGCGCGGATCCCCCAGCGATTCCGGGGGCGTGGTGCCCGGCAGGCGACCGGGATCGCCGCGGGAGAAGATGCGCGAGAGGGGCACGCCGTCGGACCAGAGGTTGGCGACCGCGGAGACCACCCCGTAGGTGGCGAACGCGCTGGGAATGAGGAACCAGAGAAAGTGCGGCGCCGTCAGCATGTTGATGACCGCCGTGGTGCCCACGGTGCCCGCGGCGCCGATCGCCTTGCGGCGCACGCGTGCGATGCGCTCCTCCACGGGGCGGCGCGCGTCGCTCTCGAGATCCCTGGGACCACCACTTCTCGCGCGATCACGGCGGTGCCGCTCGCGCTCCCAGACCTTGTGCGCGCGGCGCCATTCGCGCCACTCCTTCCGCGAGCCCCAGGTCGGCATGGCCGGCATTCGCGGCAGGTCGTCGTCCTGCCGCGGCGCAATCGGGTACTGGGGCGGCGTGGGGGGCGCCTCCATCGGCGCCGCCCACGGACGCGCGGATGGCGGATAGCCCTGCGGGAGGCGCGGCGCGTCGGGCTCCGGCTCGCGCCGCGGCGCGCTGGCGAAGGCGTCGCCGCG
>JAQBPZ010000023.1 GCA_028287225.1 Gemmatimonadota bacterium | reverse complement strand
CAGCGTGCGCTCGTCGCCACGGCGCGCGCCGATTCGGCGCGCCGGGCGGAGGCGTCGCGCATCGAGCGCATCGCGCTGGGGCTGCCGCCGGGTGAGCTGCTGGTGGTGGATACGCTGCCGGGGATCCGGCGCGATTCGCTCGCCGGCTCCCTGCGTGCGGCGGGCTCGCTGCACGGCAGCATCCCGAGGCTGGGGGCGGATGCGCGCATCGAGGGACGCGACCTCGTGGCGCGCGGCAGCGCGGTGGGCCGGCTGTCCGCCACGGTGAGCTCCGCGGACGTGCGCGCGTCGGGGCGGTCGGTGGTGTTCCGCGCCGATGCCGACCGCGTGCAGGCGGCGGGCTACGGCTTCGAGCGCATCGCGGCCGCCGGCAGCTATCGCGGGAAGACGCTGTCGGCCGACCTCCGGGTGCGGCAGGACTCGCTCGTCTCGTACGCGGCGCTCGGCAGCTGGACCCATCCGGCGTCGGGGGTGCACGACGTGCGGCTGGACTCGCTGCGCGCGCAGCTCGACACCCTCTCGTGGCGGCTGGCGCACCGGGCCGGCGTGCGCCTGTCGAACGGTGACGTGGCCATCGACTCCGTGGACCTGCGGAGCTCCGTGGGCGGGCGCCTGTTCGCCAACGGCGTGGTGCCCAAGGCGGGCGCCGTGCATCTCGATGCGGCGGCGGAGAACGTGCGCGTGGCGACGGTGCTCGAGGCGCTCCAGAAGGATGCGTCCGGCGACGGCGTGATCGGCGCCTTCGTGCGCATCGACGGCACGCGCGGTGCGCCCGTGATGACCGGCAGCGCGACGCTGCGCGATGCGCGGTACGGGAGCACGCGCGCCCCCGACGTGGACGTGGGGCTGCGATATGGCGCGCAGCGGCTCGGCGTGGAGGCCACGGCGCGCGACAGCACCGGGCGTCGCGTGCTGGCCGCCACCGGGTCGCTGCCGCTGGACCTGGCGCTCCAGAAGGTGCAGGGCTCGCGGAAGGTCGCCGGTCCCTTGGTGGGCGACGCGGTGCTCGACAGCCTCGCGCTCGGCGCGCTGCCGCTCTCGTCGCGCAGCCTGCAGGAGCTTCGCGGCATGGTGGCGGGCGATGCGCACCTCCGCGGCACCTGGAAGGCGCCGGAATACGCGGGGCGCCTGGCGGTGCGCGACGGCGGCGTGTACGTGGTGGGCACGGGGATGCGCGTGGCCGATGCCGTCGCCGACCTGCGGCTGGCCGGCGACACGCTGCGTCTGGACTCGCTCGTGGCGCGCGCGGGCGGCGTGCTGCGCGCCTCGGGAACGGTGGACATCAGCGACCGGTCGCGCCCCGTGCTGAATCTCGTGGCCGCGGCGGAGAACGTGCGCGTGATGAACGCCACGCGCGGGCTCGTGGACATGAACGGCGACGTCACCGCCATGGGACCGCTCGACGCGGTGCGCGTTGGCGGGCGGGTCGAGATGCTGCACGGCTTCCTGGCGCTGAAGCAGTTCAACAAGAACCTGCTGCGCGTGAAGTCGCCGCAGAGCCTCAGCTTCTTCACCGTGTTCGACACCACGCGGCCGGCGCTGGACCGGATGCGGGCGGCGGCGGAGCTGGAGCGGAAGAAGACGATCGGCGTCATCGCGGACCTCTCGGTGGTCGTGGACCGGGGCTCGTACTATCGCAACCGTCCCGACGCGAACACCGAGTTCTTCACCCTGCCCGGCGAGGCCGTGCATGCGCACATCGACACCCGGTCCGGCGACACGTGGGCCAACGGCTACGTGCGGATCGGGGGCGGCATCGCGATCTTCCGCGCCGCGCCCTTCGAGCCGGCGCGCGGGTCGCTGACCTTCCTGCCGTGGACGGGGAGCTCGGCGGCGCTGGAGCAGGTCGGCGAGCGCGCCGTGTGGGAGCCCGGCCGCGGCTTCTTCCCGGTACAGCTCCTCACCGGCGGCACCTCCAAGGCGCCGGCGCTGGGCCTGGAGAGCGGCAGCCTCTTCCCCATGCGCGGGCGCGAGCTGAACAGCTACCTCACCATGGGCCGCGAGCGGCTCTCGCTGCTGCAGCAGTCCGGATCGTCGCTGTCGGGGAGCGAGGCATGGAGCGGGCAGCTCTCCGGCGAGACGGGCGCCCTCGCGCGCCGCCAGCAGGCGGCGACAGCGCTCGGCGTGGTGCTGCACGACATCGGGACCGGGGCCACGAAGGAGTTCGGGCTCGACGCGTTCAGCGTGTCGCCCGCGGACGTGCCGACGGAGCTGGTGTTCGGCAAGACCGGCGGCGTGCGCGGCGCACTGGTGGAGGGGGGCCGGTACGTGACGACGGATCGCTACATCGCGGGCCAGATGCGGCTCACCTCCGGCATCCCCGGCCTGCGCATCCAGCAGCGCTTCGGACCTGCGTACCGCCTGGAGGCCGGCCTGGCCCCGCGATACCTGTTCCGGAATCCCGATGAGCTGGGGATCACCCACCCGACCGTTCGCACGGGCGAGTTCGGGGCGTTCCTCACCCGATTCTGGGAGTGGTAGTCCAGCGCATTGCGATCCCGGCGCACCCGGTCGTGGCCAAAGGGCGCTTGGCGCAGAGAAACGAGAACGGCGCACCGGACCGAAGTCCGATGCGCCGTTCTGCCGTGCAGCACTCAGGCGGGAGTGCCGCCCGGGCGATGTGTTACTTGCAGGCCGGCTCGCCGTCGCCCGCCGTCGGGACGATCGTGTTGGCCGTGTTCACGCCGATGCCGCAGGAGAAGTCCGTGATCTGCTGGTGCGTCACGGTCGCCGACCAGTAGCCCGAGCCCACGACGATCGCCGGGGTGTTCACGCCCGTCGACGGCTTGAACTTGAGCTTCGTCGTGTCGCCGTAGGCGATGTAGCGCGTGGAGTCGGCGAAGAAGGACTCCTCGGCCGTCACCAGGTTGCGCAGGTCCGACTTCATGGCGGCCGTGTAGGCCTTCGTCTTCGTGTTGGCGAACTTGGG
>JAQBPZ010000410.1 GCA_028287225.1 Gemmatimonadota bacterium | reverse complement strand
CCTGGCGGGCGTTGGCGGTTTGCGGTGAGCGGTTGGCCGTCGAAGCATCCCGAGGCCTGACCGCTCTGCCAACGGCAAGGGCGTTAGCGGTTTGCGGTGAGCGGTTGGCGGTAGAGGCGTCCCGAGGCCTGACCGCTCACTGCCAACCGCAAACTGCAAAAGCCGTTGTAGAGCGGTTACCAGCGGTACGACCACCCCGAGGCCCGACCGCCAGCCGCTCACCGCAAACGCCCTCACGGACCGCCCGAGTTGTCAGCAGACTTCCAGACCGGTAACTTTCCCCTGATGCCGACTCGGATGCTGCAGCTCGTGTTGCACTACGATGGCACGGGGTTCAGCGGATGGCAGCGGCAGCCGGACCGACGCACCGTGCAGGGAGTGGTCGAGGAGGCGCTCTCGCGCCTCTGCGCCGCGCCGACCGCGGCACTCGGCTCGGGACGCACGGATGCGGGCGTGCATGCGCGCGGCCAGGCGGTCGGCGTCCGCGCGCCCGAGCGATGGACCGCCGCGACCCTCCGCCGCGCGATGAACGGCATCCTGCCGCACGACATCTGGGTGGCGTCGTCCCACGCGATGCGGGATGACTTCCATGCCCGGTTCAGCGCGACGGCGCGGCGCTACAGCTACTACGTGGGCACCGACGGCGCCGCGGCGTCGCCATTCCGGCGTGGCACCGAGTGGGCCATGGACCGGCCGCTGGACCGCGCCCTGCTCGCCGCGGCCGCCGCGCGCTTCGTGGGTCTGCACTGCTTCCGCGCCTTCGCGGTCCGTGGCACCGCGCCCCCCTCGGACGATCACCGCTGCCACATCCGCGAGATGCGCTGGCTGGACCGGCCCGGCGGACTGGTGCTCGAGATCGAGTCGAACCGCTTCCTGCACCACATGGTCCGGTTTCTCGTGGCCACGATGATGGACGTCGCCACCGGCCGCCGGCCGCTCGCCGACATCGACGCGCTGCTCCTCGCGGACACGAACGACGAGGTGTCCGCCCCCGCCCCGGCGCACGCGCTGTTCCTGGACCGGGTCGAGTACCCGGCGGACCTCTATCTTGTGAGCCCATGAAGATCTTCTTCGCCACCGCGCAGACCGACGACGTGGCCTGGGGCGCCGCGCACGGGATGCTCGATGGCCTCGTCACCACGCCCGGGCTCCTCGCCGACGAGGGCTCGCACGACGCACGCGCGCACCTGGGCGACCTGGCGCGCATGATCCACGGCCCGGTGTTCGCCACGGTGCAGTCCATCGACGACGAGGGCGCCTGGCGCGACGGCAAGGAGCTCGCGCGCCTCTCCGACCAGATCGTCGTCCAGGTTCCCCTCGTGGAGGAGACGCTCGGCGCCATGCGTCGCCTCCAGGCCGACGGCATACGCGTGGCCGCCACCCACGTGTTCAACACGGCGCAGGCCCTCCTCGCGGCCCGCGCCGGCGCCTCCAGCGTGGTGACCGCGCTGGACCAGCTCGACGCCGCCGGGCTCGACGCCCTGAGCGTGGTGCGCGACATCCGCGCGGCGTTCGACCGGTCGCGCGCCGAGTGCGACATCATCGCCATGCACCCGTCGTCGCCCTCCCAGTTCGGGCTCTGCGCCGCGGCCGGCGCGGACGCCGTGGCCCTGAGCGCGGACCAGTGCCGCGCCCTCTTCCTCCACCCCCTCACCGACCGCGGCGTCGACCGGTTCCTCGGCGACGTCGCCCGCCTCCGCCGCGCATGGCCACTCAACTGATGCGACTCGGTGCCTGCCTCGCTGTCGCCGTCCTCGCCGCCGCCTGCAGCGGCTCCCGGGAATCCGCCGCCCAGGTGGCGCGCACCGACGACGCGGCGCGGGCCGCGAACATCTCCGCGTCGCGTCGCACCGCGATCACCGATGCGGTGGGCCGCGTGGCCCCCGCGGTGGTCACCGTGCAGACCGAGGTCGTCCAGCGCGTGCAGGCGGACCCGTTCGACTTCTTCTTCGGCGGCCGCTCGGGAGGCACCCAGACGCAGGCGGGGCTCGGCTCCGGCTTCGTCATCCGCCCCGAGGGGGTGATCGTGACGAATGCGCACGTGGTGGCGGGCGCCTCCACGATCTCCGTGATGATGCGCGACGGCACCACGTATCCGGCGCGGGTCATCGGCACCGACGAGACGAACGACCTCGCGGTGCTCCAGGTGCAGGCGACGGGCCTGCCGGTGGCGCCGCTCGGCGACTCCGACAACCTGCTCGTGGGCGAGTGGGCCATCGCCATCGGCAACCCCTACGGGTTCATGCTGGGCAACTCCGAGCCGACCGTTACCGCGGGGGTCATCAGCGGCGTCGGCCGGAACCTCGTGGCCCGCGGCGAGGGGCCGTCCGCGTACTTCGACATGATCCAGACCGATGCGTCGATCAATCCCGGCAACTCCGGCGGGCCGCTCGTGAGCGCGGGGGGCGAGGTGATCGGGGTGAACTCCTCCATCTACTCCACCAGCGGCGGGTCCATCGGCCTGGGGTTCGCGATCCCCATCAACCGGGCCCGCCGCGTTGCCGACGACCTGCTGAGCCATGGGCGGGTCCGCCGGGCGTGGATCGGTGTCCATCTGGAGCCGGTCCGGACCCAGAACGCGCGGGACCTCATCGCGCGCGGCGCCACCGTGGCGGGGGTCACCGCCGGCTCCCCGGCGGCGCGGGCGGGCATCCGGCCCGGCGACGTGATCACGCGGGCGCGGAACCGCCCGATCCGCAACCGCTTCGACTGGGACGCGGCACTCCTGGACCTGCGCGTGGGTGAGGAGGCCCCGCTCGTGCTCCGCCGCGGCGGCGGGGATGTCGCGGTGTCCGTCACCGTCGCGGACCTTCCCGAGGTCACGGCGCCCAAGGTCCAGGTGCTCCGCGAGCTGGAGCTGGTCTCGCTCACGCCGGCCATCCGCGCGGAGCGGGCCATTGCCGCCTCGCGCGGCGCCCTGGTCTACCGCGCCAGCGAGCGGATGACCGGGGAGCTCGGGCTCCAGGCCGGCGACGTGATCGTTCAGATCAACCGCACGCCCGTGGGGTCCGCCGAGGACGTGTCGCGTGCGGTTGACTATTATGCGGGACGTGGGCCGATACGTCTCTTCTTCGAGCGGCAGGGCCAGATCTCCTACACGGACTTCGTGATTCGATGACCGGGCATGACCGCTATTCGTCCCCCCTCGCCGAGCGCTATGCATCCCGCGCGATGCTCGAGCTCTGGTCCCCGCAGATGCGCCACGGGCTGTGGCGCCGCCTCTGGCTCGCCCTCGCGGAGGCCGAGCAGCGGCTCGGCGTGCCCATCCCCGACGAGGCGCTCGCCCAGATGCGGGCGCACCTCGACGACATCGACTTTGCCGCGGTGGCGGTCTACGAGCGCCGCTTCCGGCACGACGTCATGGCCCACGTCCATGCCTTCGGCGACGTGGCGCCGGCCGCGCACAAGTTCATCCACCTCGGGGCCACGAGCGCGTTCGTCACCGACAACGCCGACCTGATCCTGATGCGCCGCGGGCTCGTCCTGCTGCGCGGCAAGGTGGTGCGGGTCCTGCGGGCGCTGGCGGCCTTCGCGCGCGAGTGGCGCGACGAGCCGACCCTCGGCTACACGCACCTCCAGCCCGCGCAGCCGACCACCGTGGGCAAGCGCGCGACGCTCTGGATGCAGGACCTCGTGCTGGACCTCGCCGACCTGGATCATCGCATCGCCACCCTGCCCTGCCGGGGCGTGAAGGGGACGACGGGCACGCAGGCGAGCTTCCTCGAGATCTTCGAGGGAGACCACGCGAAGGTCCGCGAGCTGGACCGCCTCGTGACCGCCGCGATCGGCTTTCCGGGGTCCATCCCGGTGAGCGGCCAGACGTACAGCCGCAAGCTCGACGCGCAGGTGCTCGGGGTGGTGGGGGGGGTCTCGGCGAGCGCGGCCAAGTTCAGCGCCGACGTGCGCATGCTCCAGGCGTTCGGCGAGATCGAGGAGCCGTTCGAGCGGGACCAGATCGGCTCGTCGGCCATGGCGTACAAGCGGAACCCGATGCGGTCGGAGCGCATCGCGTCGCTCGCGCGGTTCGTCGCGTCGCTGGAGCCGAACGCGAACCAGACGCACGGCGTGCAGTTCTTCGAGCGCACGCTCGATGACAGCGCCAACCGCCGCCTGGTGATCCCCGAGTCGTTCCTCGCCACCGACGCCATCCTGGGCCTGATGGAGAACGTGGCGTCCGGGCTGGAGGTGCATCCCGCGCGCATCCGGCGCCGGCTCATGGACGAGCTGCCCTTCATGGCCACGGAGGAGCTCATCGTGAAGGCGGTGCGCTCGGGGGGCAACCGGCAGGAGGCGCACGAGCGGATCCGCCGGTACAGCATCGATGCCGCGCGTGCGATCAAGGACGGCGCTCCCCGCAACGACCTGCTGGACCGCATCGCGGCCGACGATGCCTTCGGGATGACGCGCGACGAGCTGGAGGCCACGATGGACCCGCACCGCTTCGTGGGCCGCGCGCCGCAGCAGGTGGACGAGTTCCTCGCCGAAGTCGTGGAGCCGCTCCTGGCGGGGACCACCGACGAGGCGCCGGTGATGGAGGAGGTGCGCGTTTGACGCCGGCGCTCGCCGACCAGGCCACCGCGCGGATTCCGCTGCCCCTGCTCCGCAGCGGCAAGGTGCGCGAGGTGTACGAGGTGGATGCGGACCGCCTCCTGCTCGTCGCGAGCGACCGCGTGAGCGCGTTCGACGTGGTGATGGCGGAGCGCGTGCCGCACAAGGGCGCGGTCCTCACCCAGATGACCGCGTGGTGGCTCGGCCAGCTCGGCACCCTGGTGCCGCACCACCTGCTGAGCGCCGACGCCGACGAGATCGTCGGCGCGGTGCCCGCGCTGCGCCCGCATCGCGCCGCGCTCGTGGGCCGCGCCATGCTCTGCCGCCGCACCGAGGTCTTCCCCATCGAGTGCGTCATCCGCGGCTATCTCAGCGGCTCGGCGTGGAAGGAGTACGCCGCGTCGGGCACGCTCGCCGGCGAGCCGATGCCCGCGGCGCTGCGCGAGAGCGACCGGCTGGATCCGCCGCGCTTCTCGCCCGCGACCAAGGCGGAGACCGGGCACGACGAGAACATTCCGGTCGCCGAGGTCGCCCGCCGGCTCGGCGCCGACGATGCCGCCGCGCTGGAGCGCATGAGCCGCGCGATCTATGCGCAGGGTGCCGAGCTTGCGCGCAGCCGTGGCATCATCATCGCCGACACCAAGTTCGAGTTCGGCCGCGACGCCGGCGGCACCATCCGCCTGATCGACGAAGTGCTCACCCCCGACAGCTCGCGATTCTGGGACGCCCGCCAGTATGCGCCGGGCGGCCCGCAGCCGAGCTTCGACAAGCAGCCCCTGCGCGACTACCTG
>JAQBPZ010000355.1 GCA_028287225.1 Gemmatimonadota bacterium | reverse complement strand
AACCGCTCACTGCAAACCGCAAACGCCGTTGGTCAGTTGGATGGCGCATCTGTCCGCCCCATCACCGCGCTCGGCGAGGGGCTCCCCGCGACGTTGACGTCCAGCTTGATGCGCTTGCCGTTGAACGTCTGCTCCACGTCGAGCACGCCCTGCCAGATCGACGCGAACGCGTGTCCCACCTCGTGCGGCAGCTTCGTGAGCTCGAAGCCCTGGGACTTGGCCACCCAGAAGGGCGGCTCGTCCAGGATGTTCGCGGCGGCGTACACGGCCTTCACGTCGTTGTACACGACGTCGGCGTTGTACGTGTGCACGTAGATGCCCGGGCGGTAGCGGCCGTCGGCCAGGACGGCGCGCACCCAGGCGGTGTAGTAGTCGCGCATCTGCTGGTGCAGGAAGTCCATGCGCTCCAGGTCCAGGAACACCACGGTGCCCGGCGCGAACCCTTCCCTGGCGGCGCGCTCCGCGGCATCCACGCCATCCGCCTCGCCGCGCTCGGCCTTCACGAAGTCGGCGTTGCATGTCGCGTCGCTCGCCGGCGGGGGCGCCAACCGCATCACCGTCCTGGTGACGGTGCGCGTCACCGTGCGCCGCTTTCGCCCGTGGCCCACCCGCACCTTCTGCTTGCGCGAGACCTTCACCGGGATGCGGTGCGGCGCGCCCGGCTTGCGCCCCCAGGTCTGCTGGCCCACGTAGAGCACCGCCAGGCCATAGCCCATCTGCGTGAGGGTCTCGCGCTTGCCCGACCAGCCCTGGTCGGGGTGGCAGGGGCTCGGCAGGTAGTATCCGGTCCATTCGTACGGCGAGTTGCCTCCCCGCCACGCGCGCATCGCGTCGTCACCGGGATAGTCGCCGGTGTCGAAGCCCGGATGGCCCGACGCTTCCGTGGCCGCCGCGGCCAGGGCGGTCGCCATGGGCGCTTCCTGGCCCGTCACCTTGGCGGCGGCGAGCGCCACGCGAGCCGAGGCGCCGGCGATGGAGAAGCGCAGGCTGCTGCCGTCGCCGCATCCCGCGGCGACCGCTGCGACCAGCCAGACGCCCAACGCCCCTCGACGACCCATTCGGCACGCTCCGTGGAATCAGCGCTCGTACCCCAGCAGTGAAAAAAGGGGCACGCCGCACGGAGATGATGTGCGGGGGGTCACTGACTTTGGCGGGCTCGTCCGCGCGATCCGCCGAGTCACTCCTGCGGCTGGCCGCCGGTGTCCGCTCGTGTGCGCTCCGGGCGCGGATTCCGTTCCACCAGCTCGCGGAGGCGCGCGATGAAGCTCGCACGGTAGACCGGCTTGAGGATCCAGTCCACGGCACCGCGGTCCATCGCCTCGCGCTGGAGGTCGGGATCGCCCGTGCCGCTGAGCATCACGACGCGAGCCTGTGGATCCACGGCGAGCAGGTCGAGCAGCACCGAGAGTCCGGCCGCGCCCGGCATGCGGTAATCGAGCAGCACGAGGTCCGGCCGGGTCGCCTCGTAGCGCTCGATCACCTGGTCCGCCGCCGTCGCCACGCCCACCACCGCGAAACCGTCCCGTTCGAGCATCCGTCGGAGCATGCCGTGTACGGAGGGGAAGTCGTCGCAGATGAGGACGGAGATCGTCATGGGGCAGCGAGCGGGTGGACTGAAGCGACGGTGGCGACTGCACGGTGGAGTATCGGACCACCGCCCCGCCGGCATGAGCGCTGGCGACGCACGAATTGTACAAGCCCCCATGCGTATGATTCTTGCCAAATCCGGCGCCGTTCCGCAGCACGTCCTGACCTGCATACCGTTCGGAGGCTCCATGACTCGTTTCGTCCGCCACACCCCGCTCGCCGCCCTGTGCGCCATGGTGCTCGTCGGCGCGTGCAGCAAGGGGGACAAGACCGCCGACAGTGCCAAGCCGGCGGATTCGTCGATGGCCGCCACGCCGGCGCCCGCTGCCGGTGCGCCCGCCGCCGCGCCGGCGCCCGCACTGACCGACGCGAACATCGTCGCGCTCCTGGATGCCGCCAACATGGCCGACAGCGCCAGCGGATCGGTGGCCGCCACGAAGGGCACGAGCGCGGACGTGAAGTCGTTCGGCAAGGACATGATGCGCGACCACCACGCCCTCCGGAAAGCGGGGCAGGATCTCGCGAAGAAGCTCACCATCACCCCGGAGCCGCCCGCTGGCGACACCACCGCCGCGGCGGCCTCGAAGTTCAAGGACAGCCTGACGGCCATGCCCGCGGGCGCCGCCTGGGACAAGGCCTACATCACGCACGAGGTCGCGACCCACGAGGCCGTGCTCCAGATGGCGCAGACCGCCCTCGGCGCCGCGCAGAACGCGGAGCTCAAGACGCTGATCCAGAAGGCCGCCCCGAACATCCAGGCGCACCTCGACCACGCGAAGTCCATCCAGTCCAAGCTGCCGCAGTAGCCAGCCGGCAGGTCGTCGGCTTGGAAATTGAAAGAGCGCTCGGCAGTGGCCGGGCGCTCTTTCGCGTTCCGGCACGCGTCCATTTCGCCGAGGAGGGACATGGGGACACCACCGGTAGCGGCCACCACGGAGTTCCGCCGCGACCCCGCGGGCTCGCTGGTGCTGGTGGACGGCTCCAACGTGGCGCACTCCAGCGAAGGGGAGCGCGCGTCGCTCGCCAACATCACCTCCATCTGCGACAAGCTGCGGGAGGAAGGCTACGAGTGCCTCGTGCTCGTGGACGCGGCCCTGCGGCACCAGATCGACCAGCGGGCGCAGTACGAGCGGATGGTGGAGGCCGGTGCCATCCGGCAGGCCCCGGCGGGCACGGACGCCGACTACTTCATCCTGTCCTTCGCCCGCGAGCTCGACGCGTCCATCGTCTCCAACGACCGCTTCCGCGACCGGCAGCGCGCCTTCCCCGACGCAGCGCGGCGCCTCATCCGCTACATGATCGTGAAGGGCGAAGTCGTCCTGGAGCGGCGGACGGGGCCGAGGCATGAGTAGCCGGGAGTAGCCGGGCGGCGCGCGCTTCGCGCCGCCCGGCAGTCCATCCGGAACACTCATTGCCGAGGACGGTACCATCCCCTGCCGGCGAAAACAGGTTACTTTTGTAGGTCGGGGCCGTCCCCGAGGCAACGACGGATCGTCCCGCCACCACATGCTGGTGTCGGGACCCCGATCGCGGCTACGCCGACGCCGTGGAACGTGGCTCCGCCGCGCGCACTCGTTCGGATGGCGACGAGTGCACCGGCTCCAGTCTGAGTACGCCGCACGTTCGTGAAGTGTTGGTCACACCCGGAACCGGTCCGGGTTCCTGCTTCGAGGTCTGCGATGTTTGGTCCGACGACGGACGTTCCCTCGCTTTCCCTGGTCATCCCCGTGTACAACGCGGCCGACCAGCTGCCGGCGACCCTCGAGGCGGTCGACACCTTCGCCAACGCCTACCCGGCCTCGCTCGAGGTGGTCTTCGTCGACGACCACTCCACCGAGATCGAGACTGCACTGATCCTCGAGGACTACGCGCGCACCCGCCGCTTCGCCCGCGTCCTCACCAACGAGGTCAACCGCGGCAAGGGCTTCTCGGTGACGCGCGGCATGCTCGCCGCCCGCGGCCAGTACCGCGTCTTCACCGACGTCGACCTCGCATACCCCCTCTCGGAGGTCTACAAGATCCTCGAGGCGCTCCAGGGCGGCTCCGACGTCGCGATCGCCTGCCGCGTGCTGCCGGAGTCGCGCTACCTGATGAGCCCGAGCTTCTTCCACTACCTGTACACGCGCCACCTCATGAGCCGCGCGTTCAACAGGGTGGTGCAGACCTTCCTGCTGCCCGGCATCCTCGACACCCAGGCCGGACTCAAGGGATTCACCGCTCGCGCCGCCTCGCTCTGCTTCACGCGCACCACCATTCCGGGCTTCGGCTTCGACATCGAGTGCCTGTACATCGCCCAGCAGCACGGCCTCGCGATCCGGCAGACCGCGGTGAACTTCCGCTACGACGAGGAGCCCACCACGGTGCGCTTCGCCCGCGACAGCAACCGCATGCTGCACGACATCTGGAAGGTGAAGACGAATGCCTGGCGCGGGCAGTACGCCGTGCCCACGTCGTGCTTCGCCTTCCCCGACGCCGACCAGACGCCGGCCCACGGCGTGGCCGCCCCCGCCCCCGCGCGCGAGCTCGCCAACGCGTCGTGACGTGCCGCCGGGCGCGCGGCTGAAGACGCTCGTCATCAACGCCGACGACCTCGGCTTCGCGCCGGGCGTGAACCGCGGGATCGTGGAGGCGCACGAGGCCGGCGCGCTGTCGTCGGCGTCGATGATGGTGAACACCCCCGCGTATCTCGAGGCGGTGGACCTCGTGCATGGGCGCGTCCCCGCCCTGGGCGTGGGACTGCACCTGAACCTCGTGGCCGGCCGCCCGCTCACCGAGGTGCCCACGCTCGTGGATCCGCGCACGGGCGCCTTTCATTCCCTGGAGCGGCTGGCGCGGCTCGCCATCGCCGGTCGCGTGGACGCCGCGGACGTGCGGCGCGAGTGCGACGCCCAGCTCGCGTCGCTCGCCGCCGCTCGCATTCGCCCCACGCACCTCGACAGCCACCGCCACAGCCACGCGCTCCCCGGCATCCTCCCCGCCGTCGTCGCCAGCGCGCTGGCGGCAGGGGTGCGTATCGTGCGCCGGCCGCTCGACGCGCCGGTGCTCGCCGACCCGGTGTCGAGCGCGAAGATGCTCGTGCTGCACGCCGCGTGGCGCGCGGCGATCCGCCCGGTGGACGCCGCGGGACGCGCCCTGCTCGCCCGCGCGCCGAGCTTTCGCGGCATCGCCCTCCAGGGCGCTCCCGACGTGGGGCGCCGCCTGCTCGCGCTGCTCGACCGCCTTCCCGCCGGACCGACCGAGCTGATGCTCCATCCCGGCCACGACGACGCCGTGCTCGCCGCGCAGGATCCCTATCGTGCGGAACGGGAGCGCGAGCTCGCCGTGCTGCGGTCGTCGATCGTGCGCGGACGGCTCGCGCGCGGAGACATCAGGCTGGTGACGTTCCGCGAGGTGTGAGGCGCACGGTTCTTCGTGCCGCAACACAACGAGCCGCCAGCCGGAGCCGGCAGCCCACAGCTCGAGCCTTGCCGGCAGCCGTCAGCTCACGGCTGCAGCGACCAAAAAAACCAGCCGTAGCCGAGGCTCACGGCTGTCGGCTCAGACTGACGGCTCATTGTGTTGCACTGCGACCGCCGCTCCGGAATACGGATTCGCTGCCGCAACGCCCCTGCGCTTCCACAGCTGCACCTGCAGGATGATCCAGACGAGGATCAGCGGGATCGTCTTCGCGCGGTAGGGGTCGAACACCGCGCGCTGGACCGCGCGCGGCATCGCGTCGGACGACGCGAGGATCGTGCAGACGATCACGAACGCGAGCGTCGCCCACACCCAGCGGTCGGGGTGCGAGAGCGACGCGAACCAGATGGCGACGCCGGCCACGCCGATCACGAACGTGGGGCTCTCCGACTGGTGGTTGAAGATCACGCAGAACACCAGGACGGAGCAGAGGTAGAGGCGCCGGAATCCCCACTGCGTCCACCGGTCGCGGCGCACGAGCACCGGCGCCACGAGCAGCAGCACGCCCAGCCCCTGCAGCGGCCAGTTCGGCCAGTCCTGCCGGAGCAGGAGCTGGAGCATCTGCATCACGGTGAAGCCGCGCTCCAGCGCATCCACCGCCTCGATCGCCCGCCACGAGCGGTACTGCGCCACGAGCGTCGCGGCCGGCGTCACGAGCAGGGGGAGCAGCAGCAGCGCGAGCAGCGACAGAACGAGCGCCACCCCCACGCGCACCTTGCGCGGGTGGAAGATCGCGAAGCTCGCCCCCGCCAGCGGGAACAGCTTGATGCTGGTGCCGGCGGCCACCGCGAGGCTCGCCGACAGCGTGTGGCGGCGCTCGTACCCCGCGAAGCCGAAGATGATCAGCGCGGTCACCAGCGCGTTGCTCTGCACGTTCTGGAGCGAGCCGAGCATGTCCATGAACACCAGCGCGCGCGCGATCAGCGCCGCGCGCCGCGTGAGCACCATGCCGAGGGCCACGTACAGCGCCCCGGCGTTCACGAGGTTCCACGCCAGCATGGACACGGCGAAGGGCAGCGCCGCGAAGGGGAGGAACAGCAGCGCGAAGGTCGGGCTGTACTTGTAGAAGTCGAAGTGCAGCGCGGGATACGCGGCGTACAGGTCCCGCCCGTGCAGCAGGTGGCTGGACGCCGCGCGGAAGATCAGGAAGTTGTTGTTCTGGTGCGTGATGCCCTGCTGCACCGTGGCGGCGAGGACGGCGGCGATCCACAGCCCGAGCATCAGCCACTCGAGGCGTCGAACGGTGGGCGGGATGTCGGCGGCGTGCGTCGGCGGAGGGGTCATCGCGCGAAAGCTAGAGGGGCCGTGCGACGCGCGTCAGTCGTGCGGCACGTCGCGCTTCGTGCCATGCGGCCGCTCGCGGCACCGCTTTTGACCGTGAGCCGGTCATGCCCACTACCCCACGAAATCCCGGTACCGCGCTCACGACCGTCCTGCTCGACATCGACGGGACGCTCATCGACAGCAACGACGGCCATGCGCGCGCCTGGGTCGCCGCCTTTGCCGAGCACGGGTACGTCGTCCCCTTCGATCAGGTGCGGGCGCTGATCGGGAAGGGCGGCGACAAGCTGCTGCCCGAGCTCACCGGGCTGGATCCCGAGAGCGCGGAGGGGAAGCGCATCAGCGTGGCGCGCGGCGAGATCTTCGCGCGCCGTGAGCTGCCGACGCTGCGCGCGACGCCCGGCGCGCGCGCGCTGCTGGAGCATCTCACGGCGCGCGGGCTGGAGCTCGTCGTCGCCACCTCCGCGCAGGCGCAGGAGGTCACCGCGATCCTGACCCAGGCGGGCGTCGCGGACCTGATCCAGGTGGCCGCCTCGTCCGACGACGCCGACGCCTCCAAGCCGGACCCGGACATCGTCATCGCGGCGCTGCGCAAGGCGGGCCGCCAGGCGGCGAACGCCGCGATGCTCGGCGACACGCCGTACGACATCGTCGCCGCGACGCGCGCGCGCGTGCCGGTCATCGCGCTGCGCACCGGCGGATGGCCGGACGACGCGCTGGACGGCGCGGCCGCCATCTACGACGACCCCGCCGACCTCCTCGCGCACTTCGACGACTCACCGCTCGCCGCCGGGGTCGCGGCGGCCTGACGCACGACTCAGGGCCGCTTCGCCGAGGGCGAGGGCATCTTCTTCGTGGTATCGGTGGTCCCGGCCGGCGCCGGCGAGCCGGTGGGCGGCGTGAGGCCGGCGGTGCTGTCGCCCGCCTTCGGGGTCGCGGACATGTCACGCACCGTGGCCGGCGCGGCCGCGCCGGTGTCGCCATCCACGGCATGTCGGGGCCGCTCGCCGCACGCGGCGAGGCTCATGAGCGCCAGGGCGGCAGAGCCGGCCAGCAGGCGCGAACGGGAGAGTGTCGTCATGACTCCCTCACCGGGCAAGAACGGCACCGTGACGCGCACGACCGTCACGACCTCGCACCGGCAGGATTGGAGCTGGAGCGTGGGTAGCTGCAACGGCAACCGCGTCTACCGCCAAGGTCGCAGAGGTAGGCGAGAGGAGGGCGAGGGGGGCGCATCCCGGTATACGGTCCCTCCGTGTCCTCCGTGGCAAACGCCGTTGCACGGGCGTCGAGCCACGGAGCAGTCGTATTGCGTACGAGCGGTCGCTACCGCGCCCGCACCACCATCCGCATCCCGTGCTTCGCCCTGAGCGTCACGATCGGCTGCGGCACCACCGGATGCCCGGGCACCATCTCCAGCCGCCACCCGCGCACGATGGCCGCGAGCGCGAGCACCCCCTCCATCCACGCGAACTGCTCGCCGATGCAGACGCGCGTGCCGGCGCCGAACGGGAAGTACGAGAACTTCGGGCGCGCCGGGTCGTTCGCGCTGCCGCCGGCGAGCCACCGCGCCGGCTGGAACCGCCCTGCGTCGGGCCACCACCGCGGATCGCGGTGCACGACCCACTGGCTCATCAGCACGATGGTGCGCGGCGGTAGCGTGTACCCGCCCACCTCGTACGCCTCCAGCGCCCGGCGGCCGACGATCCACGCCGGCGGATACAGGCGCATGGTCTCCGCGAGCACCGCGCGCGCGTACGGCAGCCGCGCCACGTCGTCCGCGCCCGCCGGCGCCGCGCCCAGCGCGTCCACCTCGGCGTGCAGCCGTTCGGCGACGTCGGGATGCGTCGCCACGAGGTGCAGCGCCCACGTCAGCGCATTCGCCGTCGTCTCGTGCCCGGCGAGCAGGATGGTCATCGCCTCGTCGCGCAGCTGCAGGTCCGTCATCCCCCCGCCGCCACCCTCCGTATCCTGCGCCAGCAGCAGCATCGACAGCAGGTCGCCGCGATCCTCGCCCGATGCGCGCCGCTCGGCGATGAGCCGGTAGATCGTGGCGTCGAGCCGGGCCCGCGCGCGGTTGAAGCGGCGCACCACGGGGAACGGGAGCTTGAGGAGCAGCTCGGCAAAGGGAAGGACGGAGAAGTTGAAGGCCGCCAGCGAGTCGCTCAGCGCGCGGCCGATCTCCGGCGCCTCGTCCTCGATGTCGGCGTCGAAGAGCGTCTTGCCCACCACGGCCAGCGTGTAGGCCGCCATCTCGCGCGAGACGTCGATCGTCGCGCCATCGCGCCAGCCCGCGATCCGCCGCGCGGCGTAGCGCGCCATCGTCTCGCCATAGGCGGCCACGCGCGCACGGTGGAAGGCGGGCTGCGCCAGCCGGCGCTGGCGCAGGTGCACCTCACCCTCGCTCGTCAGGAGACCTTCGCCCAGCAGGAGCTTCGCGCGCTCCAGCCCGCGTCCCTTGTGGAAGCCACGTGCGTTCGTCACGAACACGTCGCGGATGTCGTCGGGGGCGCTGAGCAGCGCGATGACCTGCCGGCCGAAGCGGAAGCCGGCCACGTCGCCGCGCTCGCGCTGCAGCGCGGGCAGGAACTCCAGCGGACGCCGGGTCATGGCGAGCAGCGCCTCGCCGGGAAAGCGCTGCGGCAGCGTGGGCAGGATGGGCAGTGGCGACCTCGGTGCAGGCGGCATCGCTTCACGTTACACGCGGCGCCGCACGAACGGATGCGTGCGCACGCGCCGCCACGGTACGCAGCATGCCGGATACCTTCGCAATGCCGCACATGCACATGGTCCAGAAACACAGCACGCCCGCATGACGCGCGGATCGCGAACCGGTCAGGGCGCGCGCCTCGTGACGGGACGACGACGCGAGGCCCTCGCGACGGTGCTCGACGCCGTCGATGCGGTGCTCGAGGACGGAATCTCGCACCCGGACTGGGGGCGCGCCGATGCATCGCTGCGCACCTGCGCGCTCGAAGTGGCTTTCGGCGAAGCCGAAGCGGTGGTCACGCGGCTCCGCGCGAGCGGCGTGGTGCCCACTCCGATCACGCGAGCCGACGCGGACCTGCTCGTCGCCGCGGCGTCGGCGATCTGCGTGTGGGGCCGCGTTCCCGGCCGCCCGCACGCCGTGCTCGATCACCTCGCGGCGTCCATCGCCGGCATCCCGGGGTCGGCCACGCCGCTCGCGCAGCTGGCGTGAACGCGGCCGCCTCAGCCCTTCTTGTCCGGCGACCGCTTGTCGATCACCGACCCACCGGCCGGCGCGCCGCCCCAGCCGGCGGTGCCGCCGCGGTCGGACCCCTTGGTGCGGTCCGGCTCGGGGGTCGCGTCGCTCAGCACGTTCGCGTCGGCGCTGCGCAGCGACGTGGAATCGGGCGCCACGTCGTCGCCGCGTGGCCCCGCCTCCTGCCGCTTCACGGAATCCGCCTTGTCCTGCTCGCCGGCGACATGGTCGCCCCGCGGTACACCTCGATCGTTGCTCGCCATCCGTGCTCCTCGCTCGTGAAGGTCGCGGATGGCAGGTGCAACGGGTATGCCCGCTAGCGGTCGGCGTCCTCGAAGTACGCGGCGAGCAGGCGCAGCAGCGCCGTGCTGTATCGCCCATCGCGCTCGCCCGACCCCGGCAGCAACGCGGCCTCCCGCGCCGCCGCCTTGAGCGACTGGACCAGCTGCTCCACGGGCACGCCCGCCGCGCGCGCGGCCGCGCACTGCGGAATCATCATCGCGTCCAGGCGCGCCTCGAACTCGGCCTCCGGCTCACCGGCGGGCACCGCGAGCACCTGGCGGCAGAGGTGCTGGAAGTGGTTCGTGGCAGCGGGCTGGATCGCCGCTGAATTGACGGGCGTCCCGCGGCGACGCGGGGTGCCCAGCACCTTGCGCACCGACAGCAGCGCCCCGCTGTCGCTGCGGCGCTTCCGCTCCGCGATCGTGCGGGCCTTCGAGAGCCGCGCATCGTATCGCGACCGGGCCTCCTCCGACGTCTGCGACTCGCGATAGCGCTCCAGCAGCGCGACCTCGTCGTCGTAGCGCCCCACGGTGCGATACAGGGCCGCCAGCCGCCCGCACAGCCAGCCGGGCAGTTGCGGTGCCGTGCGCTCGCTGGCGGCGAGCGCTTCCTCCAGCAGCGTGATGGCGGTCACCGAGTCGCCATCGCGGCGAAGCGATTCGGCCTCGCGTGCCGAGTCGGCCGCGGACCCCACGAAGGAAGACGAAAGTGCGCGATATCCAGGCATGTGGCAGCTTCTCGATGTTCCGGTCCGCCGCGTGGCGTCGGCGTCCCGCAGAGTGACATCCGTTTACCTGGCTGCAACCTAGGCAAAAGCGGAGCCAAAAGCCAGTAACTTGTTACTGCGTAAGCATTTATACCATTCCTTAGGTACGGAACCGTACCTAAGCCCCGGCCACCACGTGTGCGCCACGTCACACGAGTTCGGTGAGGTTTCGCACGAGAAATGCCGCCCGGAGGCGGCATCTGGCGGGCGCCGTGACGATCACGACGCCCCTCTGTGGTCAGACGGTGGCTGGCTCGTTCCGCAGGCGCGCGAAGCTGTCGCTCACGACCCGGTAGCAGGCGCAGGCTGCCTGCTCGAGCGAGGGGCGGTCGAGGATGTGGACCCGTCCGCGGCTGTAGCGAATCAGCCCCGCGGTCTGGAGGGAGCCGGCGGCCAGCGTCACGGCCGGCCGGTGAACGCCGAGCATGTCCGCGAGGAAGCTCTGCTTCAGTGGAAGCACCTCGTCACCCACCCGGTCGTGCACCATCAGGAGCCACCGCGCGCACCGCTCCTCCAGGGTATGGAGCCGGTTGCACGCGGCGGACTGCGCCACCTGCTCGAAGAGGGCGAGCATGTAGCGATGCAGCAGGCGCGAGAACGCGGGTACCTCGGTGGTGCACCGGAGCAGGTCGGCGGCGCTGCAGCGCCACCCCTGCCCGGGCACCTGCATGAAGGCGCGCGTGGTGGTCGACGCGCTCAGGAGGAGGATGGGAATGCCGAGCATCCCTTCGCGTCCCACGGTTCCCACCTCCACCGTACCCTGCTCCATGTCGCTCACCATGGAGATCACCCCCGAGATGGGGAAGTACGCATGCTCCATTCGCTCGCCGGGCTCGTAGAGCACCTTGCCGGTGGGCAGGCCCACGGGCTCGAGGCACCGCTCCACCTGCGCGCGGTCATCGGGTGAGAGGGCAGCGAGGAGCAGGTTGCCGGTCGGGGGCGTTGGGGAGTGCATGACGCCCTCCCGTTGCAATGGGCGCGCCCGTGCTCAGCCCCCTTCGCTCTCGAGCTCGGCAAGCCGCTCGACGTCGGCCCAGCTGTGCATGTGTGCCACCAGCGCCGCGCTCCGGCTGGTGTGCATCTCGTACTCCGCCGCCCAGTTCACCGGGCGTCCCGGCACCGGGACCACTGCGGCATGGAGCGCGGCGTAGATGCCCTCCCACGACTCGCCCGCCGCGCGAAGCTCGCGGACCACGGACTGCACCACCACCCGCAGCGGCGCATGGGCGATCGACGCGCGACGCTGGGCGTCCTCCGCGTGCAACGCGAGCAGCTCCCACGACAGCGCGCTCACCGAGGACGGCCGCGCCGCCAGCGCGCGCGGCACCGAGAGCGTCGCGGGCACCGGCCACGCCGGTGCGCCGGGTGCCGGAGCGGCCATCTCGCTCCGCGCAGGGGCCGCTCGCATGGATACCAGGGAGATCTTCACGAGGTCACCGGGGAATGGAGCGGGAAGCGGCTGGCGAGCGGGGCGCGCTGCGCGTCCCGCGGGAGGTGGTGCGCCGGCGCCGCTCGACCTGAAGGTCGCGTTCGTGATCGACGTCATGGAGCTGGTATGCACCGGGCGTCAGCGGCGTGCCGTCCGCATCGGTGAAGGTGAGCGTGACGCGGCGGTCGCGCGCGAACGCCTTCGCCGACGCGTGCACGGCGGCGGCGGAGTCGGCGCCGATGCCCGCGATGGTCACGCGTCCGAGCGCGACCTGCGCCTCGTCGAGGAACCGGCGCACGGCGTCGGCGCGCCGCACCGCGAGCTCGCGATTGCGCGGGCCGCGTCCGCGGGCATCGGTATGGCCTTCGATCATGACGTTCACGCCGGGGTGCGAGCGCAGCATCGCCACCACCTCGCCGAGCGTGGCACGGCTGGCGAGCGCCAGCTCGCTGGAGCCGACGGCGAAGTGCACGCGGCGCTCCA
>JAQBPZ010000346.1 GCA_028287225.1 Gemmatimonadota bacterium | reverse complement strand
CGGAGCGCGCCCTCCACCTGCCGGCGCCCTCCACCAGCCGGTGGCACCGCGCCGGCGTCTCTCCCCGCACCGAACGGTGGCTCGACATCGGCGGCCGGGTCGTCATCGCGCTCCTCGTGATCGGGTGGAGCTGGTCCATCGTCCTGGTCGCCACGGGACGCCAGCCGTCCGGCCCGCCGCTCGCCGCCGCCATGGCCGCCGCCATCACCAGCGCCGACGCACCCAGCGCCGCCTACGTGACCGACGCCGCGCTCAACGCGCTCACCGGCGGCCTGCGCGGCGCGAGCGGGAAGCTGCGCGCCACCATCCGCCCCGTGGGCGCCCCGGTGAGCGCGAACCCCAACGACGAGGACGCCGACCTCGTGATCGAGCAGCCCGGCGGGACCGGTGCCCCCGCGGCCCCGAAGCCCGGCGTCTGGCAGCTCGCGCTGTCCGTGGGCAACGCGCTGAAGCCCATCGCCGACATGAACCTCATCAGCATCCGGCCGCGCACCGACAAGCAGAACGGCCGCGTGGGGCTCTACTATCTTGGCAACTGGCGCGGCGAGAAGGGCGAGGCGGTCGGCGCGCCCAGCAAGGCCCCCGCGGACCGGTACCGGCCCCCCTCGGGCTTCATCGAGGTGACCCCGGAGAACGCCGACACGAAGGTCTCGGAGCACTTCAAGCTCCGCGACTTCCTGACCCACGACCAGCAGAACGTGTGGCCCAAGTACCTCGTGCTGGAGCTGCGCAACGTGGACAAGCTGGAGCTGGTGCTGGCGGAGCTGCAGAAGCAGGGAATCGACGTGAGCGGCGTGAAGGTGATGAGCGGGTTCCGGACGCCGCAGTACAACGCGGGTGGGGGCAACACGGGGGGGCGGGCCGGCCTGAGCCGCCACATGTACGGAGACGCCGCCGACATCTTCATCGACAGCAATCACGACGGCGTGATGGACGACCTGAACCACGACGGCAAGATCTCGATTGCCGACAGCCGGGTCGTGTCGGCAGCCGTTGACCGGGTGGAGGCGGCGCATCCCGAGCTGATCGGGGGCGCAGGCGTCTATCCGGCTGCGGCTGGGCACGGTCCTTTCATACACATCGACACACGGGGCTACCGCGCCCGCTGGGTTGGTGGACCAGGAGGAGGATGATGAGCGAAAATCGGCGGGAAAGAGATCGGTCGGTCGCAGGAGAGAAGGGCACCCTCGGCAAGATCACCGAGGTGCTGAAGCCGGAGCACGGCACGCTGGAGATCCCCGGCATCCGCCAGAGCGACCTCGAGCCGTACGTCGGGCTGCGCTACCTCTCCAAGCTGTTCAAGTTGATGGGTGTCATCCTCGGCCTGCTCCTCATCGCCGAGATCGTCACCGGCTTCATCGCGCAGGGGTCGGCGGCCATCGCCACCCTCCTGGGCGAGGCGAGCCGGCTCATCGTGCTGG
The DNA here is from genome assembly GCA_028287225.1 of Gemmatimonadota bacterium. Taxonomy (GTDB): domain Bacteria; phylum Gemmatimonadota; class Gemmatimonadetes; order Gemmatimonadales; family Gemmatimonadaceae; genus AG11. Next base: position 2,385 of record JAQBPZ010000346.1, on the reverse strand, counting down.
CCGGACTGCTCTGGGGCGTGGGCGACCTCGCGATCCTGCTGATCGACGTGGGCCACGACGTGCGCGCGGCGCGCATCCTCCTCGCACGCCAGAACCAGGTGCTCAGGGGCGGCGCGCCGCGCACGGAGCCGAATCACCTCACGCCGTCCATCGGGCTGGAGAGCGTGCCGCCGGCCTCGACCGGCCCGGTATGAACGTTGCCAAGCATGAGGCCGTAAATCGGCACCCTACTTTCTAACCGAGGACCAGCCCCATGCTATTCACCATCGCGATCATCCTGTTCATCCTGTGGGCTCTGGGTGCATTCGCATTCCACGTCGGCGGCGGACTCATTCACCTCCTGCTCGTCATCGCGGTCATCGTCATCGTCTATCGCCTGATCACGGGACAGAAGGTCGTCTGACGCAGGGGTAGGCTGATGTAGCGGCGGAGCGCTCCTCACGGGGCGCTCCGCTGCGTTCGTGGGCCTTCGTCCCGGGTACGCTCGTGCCGCGCCGCCGCGCGACGTAGCTTCGTGCGATGCCCGACCGCCCGACACAGATCCTCGCCGTCGCCCACACGCACTGGGACCGCGAGTGGTACCACACCGCCGAGCGGTTCCGGCAGCGGCTCGTGGGGCTCGTCGACGAGCTGCTCGACGACCCGCCGTCGCCAGGCACGAGCTTCCTCCTGGACGGACAGGCGGTCCTGCTCGACGACTACCTCACGGTGCGGCCGGAGCGCGCCGCCGAGCTCGCGGCACTGCTGCGCGACGGACGGCTCGAGGCCGGCCCCTGGTACGTGCTGGCCGACGAGCTGATCCCGGCCGGCGAGGCGCTCGTGCGCAACCTGCTCGCCGGCCGCGAGACGGTCCGGCGCCTGCGCGGCGAGCCGCCGGCGGTGCTGTACTGTCCCGACTCCTTCGGCCACCCGGCGGTCCTGCCCGAGCTCGCGACGGGGTTCGGCTGCGCGCTCGTGGTGCTCTGGCGCGGCTACGGCGGCGCGCGGTGGCCGGCGGGCGACACCGTGCGCTGGCGCGGCCCCACTGGCCAGACGGTGCTCCTCTACCACCTCCCGCCCGATGGCTACGAGTTCGGAAGCTCGCTGCCCACCGAGTCGGCCGAGGTGGACACGCGCTGGCAGCGCATCGCGAGCGTGCTCGTGCCGCGCGCGGTCACCGGCGTGGCGCTGCTGCTGAACGGCGCGGATCACCACGCGCGGCAGCGCGACCAGGCGCGCGCCGTGGAGCGGCTCGCCGACGGCGCACGGCCGGTGCTCGTGCAGCCATCCTCGCTCGGCCGCGCCGCCGATGCCATCGTGGCCGCCGCACGGCAGGCGGACCTGCCGACGATCACCGGCGAGCTGCGCGATTCCTACGGATATGCCTGGACGCTCGGCGGCACGCTCGCGACGCGCACGGCGCAGAAGCGGCGGAACGCGCGCGCCGAGCGCGCCCTGCTGCACGACGCCGAGCCGTGGATCGCATTGACGAGCGCGGGGGGAAGCGCGGGCGTTCGCGCGCTCCTGCGTGCAGCGTGGCGCGACCTGCTGCGGGGGCATCCGCACGATACGCTCTGCGGCACGTCGATCGACGCCGTTGCGCACGCGCTGGACGAACGGCTCGCGACGGCGGAGGTGCAGGCGTCGGGACTGCGGGACGACGCCCTGCTCACGCTGCTCGGCCACGACGCCGAGCGCGCGCGGCATGATGCGAAGGCGTGGCGTCCCGCGCTGCTGCTGCGCAATCGTGCCGCGCGGCCGCGTGGCGGCGTGGCGGAGGTGTGCATCACCACCAGGGTGGCCGATGTGGCCGTGGGACCTGGCAGCGCGGCGCGGCGGGGAGCGGAGGCCGAGCCCGACGACGCACTGCCGCGGCGCGCGGGAATCCAGGTGGTGTCGCGGCGGCGCCGCGTCGAGCTGACCGAGAGTCCGCGCGCGTATCCGGACGCCGACCTGGTGGACGACGTGGTGGGGCTGTTGTGGACCGCACCCCTCGGCGGCCTCACGCTCGCGAGCACCCCGCTGGACGAGCTGACGGAGGTCGCCCCACCATGCGCCGTGGAGGTGTCGGGCCTTGCGATGGACAACGGGCTGCTTCGCGTGGCCGTGGCAGACGACGGCGCCATCCAGCTCGTGCACCTCGCGGACGGCCGCCGCATCGACGACCTGCTGGCGTTCGAGCACGAGCGCGACGTCGGCGACCTGTACACGCCGGCCATCCGCGAGTCACTCGGCACGCTGCCGTTCAGCCATGCCGAGCCCACGCTGTACGGACCGCTGCGCGGCGAGATCACGCTGCGGTTCACCGACGGCAGCGGGGACAGCGTCATCTCGCTGCGGCTGCAGCTCGACTCCGGCCTCGCCGCGCTGAAGTGCCACGTGGACGGCACCAACCGGTATACCGAC
>JAQBPZ010000327.1 GCA_028287225.1 Gemmatimonadota bacterium | reverse complement strand
GCGTGCGCTTCTTCTCGCCCGGACGCGCCGCCGGCGCCGGGGTGCTCGCGACGCGCGTGCCATGCGTGCCGAGGCAGTTGTCGCACCCGCCGCAGTCGCGGCCCGCGGCCGGATCCCCGAAGTAGCGCAGCACGAACCCGCGGCGGCACCCGCTGGCGTACGCGTACTGCTGCACCGACTCCAGCTTCGCCAGCTCGGCCTTGCGCCGGCGCTCGAGGGCGGCCCAGTCCAGCGGGTAGGCCGAGAGGGGGCGCTTCGGGTTGGTGAGGCGGTCGCCGCCGCCGATGCGCTCCCACTCCAGGAACTGCGTCGCCTGCAGCGCGTCGAGCAGCGGCGGAGTGCCGAACACGCCGTTGAACCCCGGGGGCAGCCCGTTGAGGTCCACGGTCACGCCGTCGTTCAGGGCATCGCCCGACATGCGCCAGAGGGCGCGCAGCAGGCCGAGCTCCATCGCGCGCGACGGGCCCAGCTCGCGCTTGATGCGGTCCGGCGTCGCCAGCAGGCGTATGCGCGCGAGGCTGCCGCTGTCGGGCTCCGACCTGATGACGCCGGCGTGCGCGAGGATGCGCAGCGACGATTCCACCTCGCGGTCGCTCACCTTGCCGGGCAGCGAGGCGGCGATGGCGCCGGCGTCGGCCTGGAAGATCCCGTTGGCGTCGGACAGTCCGACGAGCCGGTTGAACACGCGCTCGATCGTCGCACGGTCCGGATGTGCGCCCTTGATGAAGAACTCGTGCGTGAAGCGGTCGGGGAAGGCGTGCAGCAGGTAGACGTCGGACTGCTTCCCGTCGCGCCCCGCGCGGCCGGCTTCCTGGTAGTACGCCTCGAGCGTGCCGGGCATCGTGTAGTGGATGACCGTCCGGACGTTCGCCTTGTCGATGCCCATGCCGAACGCGTTCGTCGCGACGATCGCGCGCACGCTCTCGTTCATGAAGGCGTCCTGCACCTCGTGGCGGTGCGCGTCGTCGAGCCCGGCGTGGTACGCCTTGTTGCTGATGCGCATCGCCTCGAGCCGCTGCGAGATCTTCTCCACGCTGCGGCGCGTGGAGGCGTAGATGATCGCGACGCCGGCATGCTCGTCCAGGATGTCGCGCAGCGCGGCGTCCTTGTCCGCGTCGGTCTTGGTGGCAATGACGTGGTAGCGCAGGTTCGTGCGGTCGAACCCGGTGATGATGGTCTCGCCGTTCTCCAGCCGGAGCTGGCGCCCGATGTCCTCGCGCACCTGCTGCGTGGCGGTCGCGGTGAGCGCGACCGCGGGGGGCCAGCCGAGCTTCTCGCGCAGCTGTGCCACGCGCAGGTACGCGGGCCGGAAGTCGTGGCCCCACTCGCTGATGCAGTGGGCCTCGTCCACGGCGAGCAGGCTCACGCCCACCTCGCGAAGCCGCTCGGCGGCGCTGCCGACGTCGAACCGCTCGGGCGCCACGTAGAGCATCTTCACCTCACCGCGGCTCACGCGCGCCATGCGCTCGGCGATCTCCCCCTGCGTGAGGGTGCTGTTCACGAAGGTGGCCGGGATGCCGCGCGCCGTGAGCGCGTCCACCTGGTCCTTCATGAGCGAGATGAGCGGGCTCACGACCACCGTGAGGCCCGGCAGCAGGAGTGCCGGTACCTGGTAGCAGAGCGACTTGCCGCCGCCGGTGGGCAGCACGACGAGCGTGTCGCGTCCCGCGAGCACGCTGCTGACCGCGCGCTCCTGTCCGGGGCGGAACTCGGGGAAGCCGAACCGGGCGCGGAGGATCTCCCGCGCGGCCTCCAGGGTCGGACGTTCGCTGGTCATCGCTCGATCCTGGGCCCGGCGCTCGGCAAACGCAGCATCATTTTGCGGCCTGATGCGGTGATTCGACGCACGCGTGGACGGTTTCGCGGATCGCCGGCTGTGATCGTCCGCGAATCAGTACGAATCCGAACGGCACGAATGACCGCGATCTCATCCCGCCGGAGATGCAACACATCCCCTGGATATGTGTTCGCGGAAATCGTGGTGCCCCATTCGCGTCGATTCGCGTACACGGAAGGCACGGGTCGACGCGAGATCAGACGGCGCGCGCGAAGTGGCCGCGCGTGAACACGTTGCCCAGCGTGGCCCGCACCGGGTTCGCCGCGGCGCGGCCGCCGAGCGCGAGGTCCTCGAGCATCGCGCGATAGCCGGACACCACCTGCGCGATCGGGTCGCCGGGCACGTTGAACACGAGGTGGTAGTTCCGCAGCCCGCCGCGCCAGAGCCGCGGCAGGTATTCCCCGCCCTCCACCGGCCGCGAGTGCAGCAGCCGGTTGCGGCAGGCGGAGTCGGTGGCGACGGCGAAGGTGTAGCCCGCCGGATCCGTGAGCTGGACGTTCGTGTGCTTCTGCACGCAGAGATCGCGGCAGGTGGTCGGCGTGCGGTCAAAGGCGGCGGAAAGGACGCAATGCTCGATGGTCATCCCCTCCGGGCGGCCGTAGAGGAACACGTCGAACCCCGCGCCTTCCCACGGCGCGGACACGGCGAGCAGCTCGTCGGTGGTGAGCTCCAGGGAGAGCATCACGCGGCGGGCGCCGAGCCGGAACAGCTCCACGGCCGTATGCTGGTTGAAGCAGTTCACGGCGTAGTCGGCGATCACGTCGCGGCCCTCGCGCGAGAGCTCCGCGACCAGGCCCAGGTGCCCGCTCACCATCGGGATGTTCAGCCGGAGCCACTTGTCCACGACCTTGCGCTCCTCGGGCCGCACGATGGACGGGGTGCGCAGCCGGAAGGCGATGCCCTGGGCCGCGAGCTCGTCGGCCAGGGCGCGCACGCGCGTGACGGGCGGGGTCGGGTGCCGGAGGAACGGGTCGAGCACCACCGTGGTGGCACCGGCAGCGGCGGCGGCCCGGGCATCGTCGAGAGTGTAGACGGAGGCGACGAGGTCGTACGGTGTCGCCGCGCGTTCGGCGCCGTTCCCCGCTCCGTACGCCGGATCGGCATCGCTGCCCTCGCCCGGATGGCGCACCAGCAGCGCCTCGCCGATCACCGCGCGACGCTCGGCGGCGACCGCCTCGCGCGCCCAGTCGCGTCGCATCATCAGCTCGTCGACTGCCTGCTGGCGGAGGTGATTCAGCTCGCTGATCGGCAGGAAGAGGCCGGGCGCGAGCGCCGCGGTCTCGAGGCTGGCGAGCACGAACGGCGTCTCGCCGAGCCGGCCGAGCTGTTCGCGCAGCGACTGGGCGTCGAGGGCGCGCTTCGACGCGGGCGCGAGGTTCACGTCGGTCCGGACGGTGACCGATTCCCCGTCGGCGGTGAAGACCGCCTTGAGCGGCCCGCCGGCGCTGCCGAACAGCTTCACGTCGAGCCGGGTGGATTGCTTGCGGATGGTGGCGGGCAGCGCGGCGTAGCTGGCGCGCGCGCGCTCCAGCAGCGCCGCCTCCGACGAGCGCACCACGCGCCACCCGTCGCCCACGCTCACGCGGGACGGCAGGGTGATGACCTGGCGGATCATTCCACCTCGTGCCGCGGCGCCTTGCGGTCCGCCCGATGGCACAATGGTGCGCACCTCGGTCACCGTGAAGCCCACCGTCGCGCCGCCGCGGGAGTCCGGCGTCTCGAAGCCCAGGCCGTCGCCGACCATCAGGGGGGCGCTCACGTCCACCACCAGCTCCCGAGGCGTCTGGCTCACCACCACGCCGAGCTCGCGCCCCCGGTTGTCCGGATGCTCGCGGGTGATGTAGCCGCGCCCCTGCCGGCCGCCGTACATGCCGCCGGTGTTGCCGCGGCTGTAGATCTGCACCAGCGGCTCCACCTCACCGGCGGGCGGCGCGGCGCGCTCGCCGGCGGCGATCCGGTCCAGGAAGGTGCGGTAGCCGTTGGTGACCGTGGCCACGTACTCCGGGCGCTTCTTGCGCCCCTCCACCTTCAGGCACCCCACGCCGGCCTCGGCGATCTCCGCCAGGTGGTCGTGGGCGGCGAGGTCCTTGGCGGAGATGAGGAAGCCGCGGTCGAGCTCCTGGTGCTTGTCCACGTCGTCCAGCACGTAGTCCTTGCGGCACGACTGCGCGCAGGAGCCACGATTGGCGCTCCGCTCGGAGATCATGCCGGACATGTAGCACTGGCCGCTGTACGAGATGCAGAGCGCCCCGTGGACGAAGGTCTCGAGCCCGAGCTCGGGAACCGCCGACTTGATGGTCCGGATGTCGTCGAGGGTGTTCTCGCGGGCGAGCACGACGCGCTCGATGCCGAGCTCCTGCATCACGCGGGCGCCGCTGACGTCGTGGATCGTCATCTGCGTGGACCCGTGGATCTCGAACCCCGGGTACACGCGCTGGATCAGCCGAACCAGGCCGATGTCCTGCACGATGGCCGCGTCCACGCCCAGGTCGATGGCAGCGCCGAGGAACACGAGCGCGTCGGCGAGCTCGGCCGGCTTGAGGAGGATGTTGAGCGTCAGGTAGATGCGCCGCCCGCGCTCATGGGCCAGGCGGCAGGCCTCTCCGACCTCGGCGAGGGTGAGCTGGGCTCCCTCGTCGCGCGCGTTGAACCGGTCGGCGCCCAGGTACACCGAATCGGCCCCGTTGGCGAGCGCGGCGCGAACGGCATCCAGCGAGCCGGCGGGGGCGAGAAGTTCGGGTGTGGCGAGACGCGTCATAAGCGTTGAAATCTAACGCTTTAGGGGCCCTGATTGCAGTCTCTCGCGGTGCTCTTTGCTGGGTGGTGTACTTGAATTCCCGCGAATGGGCAGCGAATGCTCGCGATTCATCCCCAACCGCAGGATTCGACGATCGGTGGGTACTCCTCTCGAAACCGGGTCGGGCGGCGCGCCTCCAACCTCCCCATTCGCGAGCATTCGCCACCCATTCGCGAAGATTCGCGTACGCCAAAAAGCAAAGGGTCGCGAAAGTTCGCGTACGCTGAACGGCTCAGTCGCGCGGCGGTGGATCGTCGTCCCCGAGCCACCGCGGGGGGACGAAGCGCAGCAGGAGCGACACGACGAGAATCAGGATGGCGGCCAGGCGGATTCTGGCGTCGTCGTACCGGTAGCCGTAGCCCCAGGTGATCACCGCGGTGAGGGTGAGCACGAGCCGAGCGGCGAGCACGCGTGTCATTCGGGGGGCCGCCGGTTGTCGGTGAAGCGCAGCACCGCGGCCTTGAAGTCGTCAGTGCCGCGTGCCTCCACGTTCGTCACCACGCCGGCGGCGATGCCGTCCTCGAAGCTCAGGGAGTCGAGCTTGTAGAACAGCCACTTCGTGAGCGCGAGGGCGGTGGCCGGCGAGCGGCTGATCTGCTCGAGCGTGGCGTTGATCTCCTCGTCGAACGAGGCGGCGGGGACCACGCGGCTCACGAGCCCGACATGCTCTGCTTCTTCAGCGCTGACGATGCGACCGGTGAGCACGAGGTCCGCGGCGTGCTTCTCGCCAACCGCGCGCCGGAGCATGGTCATCAGCATGGCGGGCACGAAGCCAAGGCGCACCTCGGGAAAGCCGAGCTCCGCGCCCTCGTGCGCCAGCACCAGGTCGCAGGCGAGGGCGAGCCCGGCGCCGCCGGCGATCGCGCGGCCGCGGACCGTGCACACCACCGGCTTCATGAGGGCGCGAATGGCGAGCAGCACGCGGCCCAGGGCCTCCGCATCGGCGCGGTGCGCGTCGCTCCCGGCGCCCGCGTCGCGCGCGAGCTCGCCGAGGTCCGCACCCGCGCAGAAGTCCTCCCCCTCGGCGCCGAGGTGGATCACGCGGCAGGCCGGGTCGGACTCGAACTGCGCGAGCGCGGCGAACAGCTCGTCGGCCGTCTGGCGGTCCAGCGCGTTCCGCTTCTCGGGGCGCGCCAGGATGATGCGCCCGATCGCCCCGTCACGCAGGAGGCGAATGCGTGCGGTCACGGCGTCGGCGCGGGCGGCAGGCCGAGCGTGCGCGCCTGCTCGTCCGGCACGTCGAGCACCATGCGCAGCATCGCGGTGGAGAACACCTTGCCCTGCGCGTCCATCTTGAGCGACATCGTGCCGCCGCCGTCGAGGGCGCCCTGCAGGAGGAAGTTGATCGCCCTGAGGTTGGGCAGCTCGTAGCGCTGCACGTCGCCGGTGATGACACCGGCGAAGTGCTGCTTCACGCGGGCGAGGGTCAGGTGCTCCACGAGGAGCGGATACCATTCCGGCCTGAGGGCGATGACGCCGACGTTGGCCATGTCGCCCTTGTCGCCGGAACGGGCGTGCGCGAGGTCCAGCAGGCGTACCTTCACGAGAGCACCTCGACGCGGGTCTGCACCACCGTCTTGTCCACGAGGGCGGGCCAGTAGGCCACGATCTCCTCCACCTTCGGGCGGCCGCCGGCGAATCCGGTGACGCTCGGCGGTCCGTTGAGCACCAGCGGGGCGATCTCGCGCGTGAAACGTTCAACCGAGCTGCGCTCGGTTGAACGTACTCCAATACGAAGCTGCACCTCCGGCGCCTCGCCGACGTGCGGCGTGAGCGGTCCGTGTGCGGACGACACGCCGACGAACTCGGTGAGCACCTTGTCGAACTTGAGTCCCATGGCGTCGAGCCGCTCGCGGAGGACGCGGTCGGCGAGCTGCGCCTTCTCGAGCGCGTCGGGCCAGGCGTAGAGCAGCGTGCCCACGGCCTTGTAGCCGGAACGGTAGGCGATGGAGACCTTGAGCTTGTCGGTGGCGGGGCGGCCCTTGATGCCGAAGACGCGCACGCGGTTCTCGCCGTCGTCCTCGAGATGGATGGTGGTGAAGTCGGCGACGACGTCGGGGGTGATGTAGCTGTTCGGGTCGCCCATCTCGTACACGCACTGCTCGGTCACCGAGGGCACGTTGATCCGCCCACCGGTGTTCGGGTGCTTCACCACGGTGAAGGTGCCGTCGGCCGTGGCCTCCACGATCGGGTAGCCGATGTTCGCGAGGTCGGGGATGTTGCGCCAGTCGTAGAGGCAGTTGCCTCCCGAGCACTGGGCACCGCACTCGATGATGTGTCCCGCGATGATGCCGGCCGCGAGGCGGTCCCAGTCGTCGGCGGCCCACCCGAACTCGTGGCGGAGCGGCGCCATGGTGAGCGCGGTGTCGGTGGAGCGCCCGGTGACGACGACGTTGGCGCCGCGCGCCAGCGCTTCCACGATCGGCGTGGACCCGATGTACGCGTTCGCCGAGAGCACGCGGTCCCGCACGGTGCTGAGCGGCGCGCCCGTCTCCATGTGCGTGAGCGGGTGGCCCGAGGCGATCAGCTCGTCGATGCGCGGCAGCAGGTCGTCGCCGGTGACGACGCCGATCTTCAGCTTGCCCGCGGCGCCCGCCTTGCGCGCGACGTCGTGCACGGCATGCGCGCACGCGACCGGGTTCACGCCGCCCGCGTTGGCGATCACCTTGACCCCGCGCTCCACGACGGCCGGCAGCACGCTCTCCATGGCGCCGATGAAGTCGCGCGCGTAGCCCATCTGCGGATCACGCTCCTTCTGCTTCTGCAGAATGGACATCGTGACCTCGGCGAGATAGTCGAGCATGAGGTAGTCGACCTGGCCGCCTTCCACCTGGCGGCGCGGTGCGTCCAGCCAGTCGCCCCAGAAACCCTGGCCGGAGGCGACGCGAACGACGCGATTGCTGTCCTTGGTCGTGCTGCTGCTCATGCGTCGGGGTGTGCGGGAAGAACGAAGGGCCCGAGGTGGGGGCCCGGATTGGACAGGGAGGCGCGGAGGGCGAGCGAGATCACCTCCCGCGTCTCCTCCGGATACACGATGGCATCGATGAAGCCGCGGGCGCCGGCGTAGCGCGCGTCGAGCTGTGCCTCGTAGTCGGCGCGCATCTCGTCCACGGCCTTCTGGATCTCCGGATCGAGCGGGCGCTTCTCGGCGGCGGCCTTCGCGATGGCCGGCCCGTGCACCGCCTGCACCGCGCTCTCGCCCTCCATCACGGCCATGCGGCCGGTGGGCCACGAGAAGATGAAGTCCGGATCGAACCCCTGCCCCGCCATGGCGTAGTAGCCCGCGCCGGAGGCATGGTTCACCGTGAGCACCAGCTTCGGCACGCGCGCGGTGGCCATGGCCTCCACGAAGCGTGCGCCGGAACGGATCACGCCCGCGTGCTCGGACTCGGGGCCGACCATGAAGCCCGAGACGTCCTGCACGAACAGCAGCGGGATGCCCTGGCGGTCGCAGCGCTCGATGAAGTACGCCACCTTCTCCGCGCTCTCGGCGTAGAGGATGCCGCCGAAGCGGGGCTTCTCGCCGGGGCGTCCCTTGATGAGACCGCGCTGGTTCGCGATCACGCCGACCGGGATCCCGTCGATGCGCGCGTCGCCGCAGATCATCTCGCGTGCGAGGTGCTCCTGGAACTCCACGAGCTTGCCGTCGTCCACCAGGACCTCGAGCACGCGATGCATGTCGTACGACATGCGATGATCCGAGGGCAGCAGATCGTAGAGCGCGTCGGCACGCGGCGCGGGTGCCGGCGACACGGGACCATCGCCGCCGGCGCCGACGAGCGGACCCGCCGGCTGCCCGCTCCTCGGGATCGCGAAGATCAGCTCGCGGAGCTTCTCCAGGCAGGCGCGGTCGTCGTCCACCGCGTAATGCGCCACGCCGCTCACCTGCGTGTGCGTCACCGCGCCGCCGAGGGTCTCGCCGTCGATGGACTGTCCCGTGGCGCCCTTGACGAGGTTCGGGCCGCCCAGGCCCATGAAGGACGATCCCTTCACCATCACGATGAGGTCCGAGAGCGCCGGCAGGTACGCGCCCCCCGCGATGCACTGGCCCATCACGGCGGCGAGCTGCGGGATCCGCAGGTACCGCCGCATGATGGAGTTGTAGTAGAAGATCCGGCTCGCGCCGTACTGCCCCGGAAAGACCCCGCCCTGGTAGGGGAGGTTCACGCCGGCGGAGTCCACGAGGTAGACGATGGGGATGCGGCACCGCATGGCCGCCTCCTGCGCGCGCAGGATCTTCTTGATGGTCTCCGGCCACCATGACCCCGCCTTCACCGTGGCGTCGTTGGCGACGACGATCACCGGGCGGCCATGCACGAGCCCCAGCCCGGTGACGACGCCGGCGCCGGGCGCCTGGCCGTCGTACTGGTCGTACGCGACGAGCAGTCCCAGCTCGATGAAGCGGGAGCCGGCGTCGAGCAGCCCCTCCACGCGCTCGCGTGCCGAGAGCTTGCCCTGCTGGTGCTGCTTCTCGATCCTGTCCTTGCCGCCGCCGAGGCGGAGGCGTGCTTCGAGCGCGCGGGTTTCGGCGCTCAGCTCGCGGAGCCGGCTCGTCACGATGGCGTCAGGCGGAGCGCTGGGTCTGCGCCGCGAACCACGTCCGGATGTAGTCCACGAGGTCCGAGGTCGGCGTGCCGGGACCGAACAGCCGGCCGGTGCCCATCGCCTGGAGCGCGTCCATGTCCTCCTTGGGAAGGATGCCGCCGCCGGTGATGAGGATGTCATCGCGGCCCTCCTCGTTCAGGAGGGCCAGCACGCGCGGAAAGAGCGTCATGTGCGCGCCGCTGAGGATCGAGAGGCCGACGACATCCACGTCCTCCTGGATGGCGGCGGTGGCGATCATTTCGGGCGTCTGGTGGAGACCGGTGTAGATGACCTCCATGCCGGCGTCACGCAGCGCGGCGGCGACGACCTTGGCCCCGCGATCGTGGCCGTCGAGGCCGGGCTTGGCAACCAGAACACGGATTGGACGCATAGGCACGTCGAGGGATCGGAGACGGGGCGGCGCCTGTCGTGCGCCAGCCCGGAAACCTAGCGCGCGCGCCGGGGGCGCGGCAACTCGCGCTTGCGGGCGACGAGGAGCATCTCGCCCGAGCGTCGCGTGAGCGGGCGGTCGTGGAAGCCGTCGTAGGCTTCCTCCACGAGCAGTCCGGCGTCGAGGCACAGCTCCGCGAGGCGCGTGGCGGTGTACAGGCGGATGCGGTGCTCGCGCTCGCCGCGGCCGGACGGCCCCTCCCACGACGTGCTGATGGTCAGGATACCACGCAGCGGCTCGAACGACCGCTCGTGCCCGATCATCGTGCCGTCAGCCGCCTTCCACCAGTCGCGCCGCAGGAACCTCGACATCACGCCGTCGCGGCTGCCGCCGTGCCAGACCAGGGTGCCGCCGGGCTTCAGCACGCGGGCGAACTCCGCGATGGTGCGCGCATCGTCGGCCGGGTCGTCGAAGAAGCCGAACGAGGTGAACAGGTTGACCACGGCATCGAATCGGCCGGTCCATCGCGCGGGCATGGTGCGCATGTCGCCGACGACGTATTTCAGCGTGGCACCCGTACCGCGCTCCTTCGCGAGGGCGATCAGGGGCTTGGAGTAGTCGAGCCCCTCCACGGCGTAGCCGGCTTCGGCGAGCAGGTGCGCATGGCGTCCCTGCCCGCATGGCGCATCGAGGATCCGCGAGCCGCTCGGCAGCGCGAGCACCTCCATCAGTCGAGCAACCTGGTGGCGGTCCTGTACGAGATCGAACAGCGGCTGGTACTCGAGCAGGTAGCTCGAGTCGAAGTAGGTCGCCCACCAGTCGGTCTGTTTCTTCGTCAAGCTTCGCTCACTCGGTCGCGGGATGGAACGCTCGGGATGCCACGCGTGGCGTCAGGTTCGGAACGAATGCACCGGATTCACCGAAAACGGCCGGATCCTCCCCGGTGCGACGTCAGTGATCATCGCACGTCGAGATGATCCGGCAGTTCTCGTTTCAATTCGCTGCATCCGTTCCGAAACCGGCCGTCTGGATTCTAGCCGAGCGCCCTTGAAGAGGACTCAGAAGAACACCGGCTCCCGATACGCCCCGAACACGTCCTCGAGCGCACGCCGGATCTCGAACAGGGTGCAGTAGGCGCGCGCGCAGTCGAGGATGTGCGGGAAGACGTTCTCCGTGCCGCGCGCCGCGGTACGCAGCTTGTCCAGCCGCTCGGTGCAGAGCGCCTGGTCGCGCTCGGCGCGCACCTTCGCGAGGCGCTCGCCCTGCTCGCGCGCCACGTTCTCGCCGATGCGCAGCAGCGGGATCTCCAGCTCGTCGCCCTGGCTCACGAACTCGTTCACGCCGACGATGATGCGGCGGTGCTGCTCGATCTCCCACTGCTGCCGCGCGGCCGACTCGTGGATCTTCCGCTGGAACCAGCCCTGCTCCAGCCCGGCCACCACGCCACCCTGCCCCGCGATCTCCTCGAACAGCGCCTCGGCCTCGGCCTCGAGCTGGTCGGTGAGCGCCTCCACGTAGTAGGAGCCGCCGAGGGGATCCATCACGTTCGGCACGCCGGTCTCGTACGCCAGCACCTGCTGCGTGCGCAGGGCCACCTGCACCGCGTGCTCGGTGGGGAGCGCGAGCGTCTCGTCCATCGAGTTGGTGTGCAGCGACTGGGTGCCGCCGAGCACCGCCGCGAGCGCCTGGTAGGCGACGCGGACCACGTTGTTCATCGGCTGCTGCGCCGTGAGCGTGACACCCGCCGTCTGCGAATGGAAGCGCATCAGGAGCGACTTCGCGCTCTTCGCGCCGTAGCGCTCCTTCATGTGCCGCGCCCAGATGCGCCGGGCGGCGCGCAGCTTCGCGATCTCCTCGAAGAAGTCGTTGTGGATGTCCCAGAAGAACGACAGGCGCGGCGCGAAGTCGTCCACGTCGAGCCCCCGGGCGATGCCGCGCTCCACGTACGTGAACCCGTCGGCGAGGGTGAAGGCGAGCTCCTGCGCCGCCGTCGCCCCGGCCTCGCGGATGTGGTAGCCGCTGATGGAGACGGTGTTCCACTTCGGCGCGTGCTTCGCGCCCCACTCGAAGCAGTCCACGATCAGGCGCAGCGCGGGCTCGATGGGAAAGCACCACGCATGCTGCGCCATGTACTCCTTCAGGATGTCGTTCTGGATCGTGCCCTGAAGCTTCTCGCTCGGAACGCCCTGCTTCTCCGCGGCCGCGATGTAGAACGCCCAGAGGATGATCGCCGGCCCGTTGATCGTCATCGACGTGGAGACCTCGTCGAGCGGGATCCCGTCGAAGAGGACCTCCATGTCCGCGAGGCTCGAGATGGCCACGCCCGTCTTGCCGACCTCGCCCTCCGAGCGCGGATGATCCGAGTCGTAGCCCATCAGCGTCGGGAAGTCGAACGCGGTGGAGAGCCCGGTCTGGCCGTGCGCCAGGAGGAACTTGAACCGCTCGTTCGTGTCGCGCGCGCTCCCGAAGCCGGCGAACTGCCGCATCGTCCAGAGCTTGCCGCGGTAGCCGGTGGGATGGATGCCGCGGGTGTACGGATACGCGCCCGGCACCTCGTCGCGCACGGTATCGGCGCCCGCCGTGTCGAGCGCGGTATAGAGCGGCGCCACTTCGCGCGCGGAGTTGACGAATCCGATCTCGCGCTTGGCGCCCTTGTCGTACAGGGCGCGCCAGGCGGCCACCTCGGCGCGCAGGCGCTCGAGCTCCTGCTGGTCGGATTCCGCGACGGTCTCGGTGAGCTCTCGCATGGTTGTCATCACGACGTCCGCGTCAGAAGGTCCGCGCTGCGGGCGAGCAGCGCATCCGCGATCCCGAACGGGGTCGCCTCGCCTCGCTCCAGCTCGGGCAACCGCGCCTCGAGCCAGGCATTGGTGCCGGCATCCGCCCAGAGCCGGCGCCGCGTCTTGTCCTCCACCACTTCCACCACCCGCTCGCGCAGGCGGGCCAGGCGCCGCTCGCGCAGCCGCCCGCTCCGCTCAAGATAGCCGAAGTGGCGGTCGAGCGCCCCGACGAGCTCGGCTATCCCCTCGTCCTTCGCGGCCACGGTGCGCAGCACCGGGGGCGTCCACGCGTCGGCGGTGTCCGACTGCGCCGCCTCTCGCACCTGCCGTACCAGGTTGTTGCGCGAGAGGTCCACGCCGTGATGCGCCGGGACGTTCTGCTGGAGCGCGCCGCTCCGCATGCCGAGCATGATCTCGATCTCGTTGCGCAGGCGGTCGGCCCCGGGCCGGTCGGCCTTGTTGACGGTGAAGATGTCGGCGATCTCCATGAGGCCGGCCTTGAGCGTCTGGATGGCGTCGCCGGATTCGGGGACCAGCACCACCACGCTCGTGTCGGCCATGCGCGCCACATCGAGCTCGCTCTGGCCCACGCCCACGGTCTCGATGATGATCCGGTCGATGCCGAACGCGTCGAGCACGTCGCAGGTCTCGCGGGTGGCGGCCGAGAGCCCGCCGAGCGAGCCGCGCGTGGCCAGCGAGCGGATGTAGACGCCGGGATCGAGCGCCACATCCTCCATGCGGATCCGGTCGCCGAGCAGGGCGCCGCCGGTGAAGGGCGACGTGGGATCCACGGCGATGATCCCGACCGTGAGCCCCGACGCGCGATAGGCCCGCGTGAGGCAGGTGGTCAGGGTGCTCTTGCCGGCACCCGGCGGCCCGGTGAGCCCGATGCGCCGGCTGCGGCCCGTGCGCGGGTGGCACCACGCCAGCACCTCCTCGAACCCGGGGCGGTGGTTCTCCACGATGCTGATCGCGCGCGCGAGCGCCGCCTTGCGTCCCGCAGCGAAGTCGGCAAGCAGGCGGTCGTGAGTCGTCGGGTTCACGGAGCGGTCCTCGGCGCGGGGTCGTCATGCTCGTCGCGGATGTCGCCGACGAGCTCCTCCAGCAGGTCCTCCAGCGTCACCAGGCCCACGGTGCGACGCTCGGCATCCCGCACGATGGCGAGATGGCGCGAGCCGCGCAGCATGCGGAACAGCAGCTCGCTGCAGGGTGTGGAGTCCAGCGCCTCGGCGACGGGCCGGATGTCGGGAGCGCGATCGTCCCGCATCTTGAGCACGTCGAAGGCGTGCATGAAGCCCGTGACGTCGTCGAGCGAGGCGCCGAACACCGGGGCGCGGCTGAACGCCGACGTCGCGAACTCCTCGGCGATCTCGCGCGCCGAGGCCGAGGCCGGGATGGCGAAGATCTCGTCGCGCGGGATCATGACCTCGCGCACGAGCTTGTCGCCGAACTGCATCACCCCGGTGATGATCTCCATCTCGTCCCGCTCGCCCACGCCCTCCAGCTCGCCCTCGCGCAGGAGGTCCTGGATGGTGTCGCGCCCCGCGACGGCAGCCGCCTGGCGCTCGTAGCGGCGGCTCGCGAAGCGGCCCGCCAGCACGATCGGCGAGGCGATGATCGCCGCCGCCTCCATGAGCGGCGAGAGCGCCGCGGCGACCCCCGGCGCGAAGCGGCGCGCGACGGCCCGCGGCAGCAGCTGTCCCAGCACGATCACGATGGCCGCGAAGACGGAGAGCGCAATCGTCAGCCGCTGCGGGTCGCGATCCCGGTCACTGGCCAGGAGCTCGCCGCTGAGCACCAGGATCAGGGCCACGGTGGCGCTCGCGGCGATGATGAGCCGCTGCGGACGTTCCAGGTACGCGAGGGCGGCACGCGAGCCGCGCAGCCGCTGCTCCACCCAGTGGCGCAGCCAGATGCGGCTCACCGACCGCATGGCCATGCCGCCCGCGGTCAGCACGGCGACGGCGACGACGGCGAGGACGAGGAGGAGCGTCTGGGAGGTCATTCCCCGGCACCCGCGATGCTGGGCCGCGTGCGCTCGAAGAACACGCGCTCGATGCGACGCCGCCGGACGCGCTCCACCACCATCTTGTAGGCCCCCACCTGCACGGCCTCGCCGGGGCGCGGCACCCGGCCGAAGGTCTCGTAGACCAGTCCGCCCACGGTACTGAGGTCCTCCCGGCAGAAGTCCTGGCCGAGCAGCTCGGAGAGCTCGTCGAGCGTGAGCCGGCCCGAGACCCAGAAGCGCCGGTTCTCCTCGTGCGCGACCTCGGGTTCCTCGTCGTCGTACTCGTCGTGGATCTCGCCGACGATCTCCTCGAGCACGTCCTCGATCGTGACGAGGCCCGCCGTGCCGCCGAACTCGTCGCTCACGATGGCGATGTGGGTCCGGCTCGACTTGAAGTCGCGGAGCTGCACGTCGATCGGCTTGGAGGTCGGGATGAACGACGCGGCCCGCACCAGCGACTGCCAGCCGAGCATCGGCTCGTCGTCGTCGATCACGAACGGGAGCAGATCCTTGGCGTAGAGGATGCCGACGACGTCGTCCAGCGTCTCGTCGTACACCGGGAACCGCGCATGCTCCGAGCTGCGCACGCGGTCCACCATCTCGCTCCATCGCGTGGTCTGCTCGATGCCCACGATGTCCACGCGCGGGACCATCACCTCGTGCACGCTCGTGTCGGCCAGGGAGAAGACACCGTGCAGCAGTGCCTCCTCGTCACGGGACACGTCCGCCTCCGCCGCCACGACCTGGCGGAACTGCTCGGCAGCTTCCTCCCGCTGCTCGGCGCGCTGCGCGATGGTGGGCGGGGGCAGGAGCCGCTCGAACAACGCATCCAGCGCCACGCCCGTCTTGAGCACGGGCGCGAGCAGCACTTCCAGCGTGCGGACCAGGGGCGCGAAGGCGAGCACGAAGCGGGGCGCGGTCGCGAAGCCGAGGGAGCGGCCGATGCCCTCCACCACGATCACCACCACCAGCGCGATCGCGATCGCGAGCAGCCCGCCCCGCCAGCCGTCGCCGCGCTGCAGCCCCACTGCCCGCGCGAGCGCCGCGCCGGCGATGAGGTGCGCGAGGACGCGCGAGAGGGCCAGGGCGCGGTGCGCGTGCTCCCGTCGCCGCAGGAGGCCGACGACGGGGGGCGATGGTTCGGGCTCGGGGTCGCCCCCGAGGAGGGCGCCGTCGGCCGCCGCCGCGAGGGCCGCGAGCACCACCGCGCCGGCGGCGACGAGGATCGGGACGATGTTCACCGCGCCTCCGCCAGCCGCCGCATCACCCGCTCCTGCCGCTTCCACATCGGGGAGTCGTACCGGTGCTCGTCGGTGGGATGCTCCAGCCCGGTGATGTGCAGCGTGCCGTGGACGACGAGCCGCAGCAGCTCGTCGCGAATGCGCTCGCCGTGCGCGATGGCGTTCTTCCGTGCCTGGGCGGGCGAGATGTAGATGTCGCCCACCAGGCCGCTGCCCTCCGCGGTGGGCGCAAAGCCGAACGAGATGACGTCGGTGGTGCCGGCGTGGCCGAGGTGCGCGCGGTTCAGCGCCGCCATCTGCCGGTCGGTCACGAAGGCGATGCTCACGAGCGCGTCCTTCACCCGCTCGCCGCGCAGCGCCAGCTCGCACGCCTGGCGCACGCGCGCCAGCGAGACCGGGAGGCGGACGCCCTCGGCGGACACGTCGATGATGAGGCGCTGCGCCGTCTGTGCCACTGCCTAGTCTCCGTCCTCCGCGTACGCCTTGATGATGTCGCGCACCAGGCGATGACGCACCACGTCCACGTCGGTGAAGTAGTGGAAGGCGATCCCCTCGATGCCCGGGAGGATGCGCTCCACCTGCATCAGCCCCGACTCCTCGCGCTTGGGCAGGTCGATCTGCGTCTTGTCGCCGGTGATGACGATCTGCGAGTTCACGCCGAGCCGGGTGAGGAACATCTTCATCTGCATGGCCGTGGCGTTCTGCGCCTCGTCCAGGATGACGAACGCATCGCTCAGGGTGCGCCCGCGCATGAAGGCGAGCGGCGCGATCTCGATCACGCGCGTCTCGAGCGCCTTCTGGACGCGCTCCTGCGGCATCATCTCGTCGAGCGCATCGTAGAGCGGACGCAGGTAGGGGTCCACCTTCGCCTGCATGTCGCCGGGGAGGAAGCCGAGGCTCTCGCCCGCCTCCACCGCCGGCCGCGCGAGGATGATGCGCTTCACGCGCTTGCGCACGAGGGCATCGACCGCGGCGGCCATGGCGAGATACGTCTTGCCCGTTCCCGCCGGCCCGATGCCGACGACGATGTCGTTCTCCGCGATCTTCTTCAGGTACTCCGCCTGACCGGCCGTCTTCGCCTGGATCAGCTTCCGCATGCCCGGCAGCGCGATGCGGCCCTCCGTGCCGGACGCCGGTCCCACGCCGTCGCCCCCGTCGCCATCCGACGTGCCGTCGTCCTCGCTGATGCGAAGCACGTCGTCGGGGGTGAGGTCGAGGCGCTGGCGCGCGCGCTCGATCATCCGGCGCCCGATCCCCCCCGCCTTCTCGACCAGCTCCTGGGGTCCGCTGATGGACATCGAGTCGCCGCGCAGGGCGACCTTCACGCCGCACAGCCGCGAGAGCTCCACGAGGTTGCCGTCGTTCACCCCGGCCAGGGTGAGCATGTCGGCGCCTTCGGTGGAGAGCTTCTGGGTGAATGAACCGTCGGGCAACGCTAGGACTCCAGTTTGATGTGCAGGTCGCGCAGGTCGTTCGCGGGCACCGCCGTGGGCGCGCCCTCGAACAGCGCGCGTGCGGCGGTCGTCTTGGGAAAGGCGATCACGTCCCGGAGCGAGGTCGCGCCGGCCAGGAGCATGGTGATGCGGTCGAAGCCGAAGGCGATCCCGCCGTGCGGCGGGGCCCCGGCCCGCAGCCCCTCGAGCAGGAAGCCGAAGCGGGCCTGCGCCGTTGCCTCGTCGATGCCGAGCAGCGCAAAGATGCGCCCCTGCACCGCCGGATCGCTGATGCGGATGCTGCCGCCGCCGAGCTCCGTCCCGTTGAGCACCAGGTCGTAGGCCAGCGCGCGCGCGCGCCACGGCGCGGCGTCGAGCAGCCCCACGTCGTCCGGATGCGGCGCCGTGAACGGGTGGTGCACCGCCGCGAGCGCCCCCGACTCCGGATCGCGCTCGAACATCGGGAAGTCGGTGACCCACACGAAGGCGTTGACGTTGGCCGGCACCAGCTGCATCCGCTGCGCCACGTCCTGCCGCACGCGGTCGAGCGCGGGGCTCGAGATCCGGTCCGGACCCGCGACGTACAGGCCAAGCTCGCCTTCCTTCAGCCCCAGCGCGTCAGCCGCCCGCGCGGACAGGAACTTGGCCGCCGGGCCCTCCACGACGCCGTTCACGCGCTTGAGGCGAATGAGCCCCATGGCGCCCGCGCTCTTCGCCGCCAGCTCCACCTCGTCCTGCTGCTTCCGGCTGAAGGCGACGCCCCCGGGAATCCGGATGCCACGAATGCGGCCGCCCGCCGCGAGCGCCGACTGCGTGATGCCGAACTCCGCGCCGCGAAACGCGTCGCTCACGTCCTCGATCTCCAGCCCGTACCGCAGGTCGGGACGGTCGATGCCGTACCGCTCCATGGCGTCGGCGTACGAGAGCAC
>JAQBPZ010000317.1 GCA_028287225.1 Gemmatimonadota bacterium | reverse complement strand
GCGCATGCGCAAGAAGCGCTACACCTTCGAGCAGATCGGCGCGCAGCTCAGCACCAGCGTCTACCAGGTGGCAAAGGTGTACGCGCAGTTCACCGTCGCCGTCACCGTTGCCGGCACGATGGAGACGAAAACCGAGGCGTCCACGGGATGACTACGACAGGAAATGCAAGATGGTCGATGTCGACCGCCATTTCCCGACTTCTTGGGAGGGTGCTAACTGTTGTTATTGCAACGACATGCGAGAGAGGGGACTTGAACCCCTATACCTTTCGGTGCCAGATCCTAAGTCTGGTGCGTCTGCCAGTTTCGCCACTCTCGCGTGGTGGTCCAAGCTAAGGCGGACCGGCGAGGCGCGAAATAGGAAACTGCGGCAGTCAGCTGGTCAGCCGGTCGCCCCGGGTCCGTTCCGCCCGGGGCTGACCGACTGACCAGCTGACTGCCTGCCTTACGGTCCGACCTGCACCGTCACCACGCTCGGCGGCCCGTCCTGCTCCATGAAGTAGACGAGGAAGGTGACGAGGTCGCCGGTCTTCCGCGAGGCGAGCACGGCGTCCAGGTCGGCGGGGGTGTGCAGGTCGCGGCGCGGACCCGGGTTGATGACCGAGAGAAGGATCGTCCGGTCGGCGAACAGCTTCCGGTACGCGGGACCCGTGGGGCTCACGTCGCTCACCAGCAGGCCACGCGCGTAGGCCGGCGCCAGCTTTTCGCGCGTGACGAGCTCCGGCGAGACCGTCTCCACCTGCACGCCCATCTTGTCGAAGCGGCGCGAGTCCGACGCCGTGGGCTGGACGCGCGTGCCGCTCTCCTCACCGCTGGCGACCTGCGTCTCCGCCGGCGCCTCGGCGAGCTTCACCCGGAAGCTCTTCTTCGCGCCGAAGCGCATGACGTCGAACGTCACCGTCTCGCCCGGCTTGTGGCCGCGGACGATGCGCTGCAGCGTGCTCACGCGGTCCGTGGGGTGGCCGTCGGCCGCGACGATCACGTCGCCGGGCTCGATGCCCGCGCGCTTCGCCGGGCTCTCCTCCGCCGGCTCGAAGCTGTACGTCTGCACGAGCACGCCGGTCACGACGTCGAGCCCGGCCGCCTTCGCGTCGTTCGGCGTGGCGTCCGTGATGGCGACGCCGATCACCGAGCGGCGCACCTTGCCGTACGCGATCAGGTCGTCCATCACCTGCTTCGCGAGCGTCATCGGGATGGCGAAGCCGTAGCCGGCGTACATCCCGGTCTGGCTGGCGATCGCGCTGTTGATGCCGATCACCTCGCCGCGGATGTTCACGAGCGGTCCACCCGAGTTGCCGGGATTGATCGCGGCATCGGTCTGGATGTAGTCGGTGATCTGGTAGCGGTTCTGGAGCAGCCCGCTCAGCTGGCGGCCCTTGGCGCTGATGATGCCGGCCGTCACGGTGAAGTCCAGGCCGAGCGGGTTGCCGATGGCCACCACCCACTGGCCGACGCGGGACGCATTGTCGTCCCCGAGCGCCGCGACCGGCAGGTTGCGCCCGTCGATCTTGATGACGGCGACGTCGGTGGAGGGATCACGCCCGATGACGCGCGCGTCGAAGATGCGCTTGTCCAGCAGCGTGACCGTCACCTTGTCGGCGTCGGCGACGACGTGGTTGTTGGTGAGGATGTAGCCGTCCTTGGACACGATGAAGCCGGTGCCGCTGGCTTCCTGCGGCCGCTGCTGCTGGGGCGGCTCGAAGTTGCGGAAGAAGTCCTCGATGCCGCCCGGCCGCTGCGCGCCCGGCCGCTGCGCGCGCGGGCGCGCGGCGCGAACCGTCTGCGTCTGGATGCTGACGACGCTCGGCGTGACGTGATCGGCGATGGCCTCGAAGGCGCTGCCGGTCTCGGCGAGGGACTGGACCTGGGAGCTGGCCACCTTGGCGCCGCGGCCCTCCTGCGCAAAGCCGAAGCGCGTGAGATCGAAGCCCGAGGCGAAGAGGAGGCCGCACACGAATGCCGTGATGACCGCGGCGGCGAAGCGGCCGCGTGGAAAGCTGGATGTCATGCTGATCAACCCTGAAGAGTAGGCGTGCTGCGATGTCGTACATGAATCGTGCGCGGAAGGGCGCCGCGTGTCCTCTATAGACACCTACGACGCCCTTCCGGTTTCCGCTGCGGTGGATGGACCTACTTCTTGGCGTCGTCCACGATCTCGTAGTCGGCCTCGACGACGTCGTCGGCCGGAGCCCCCGACGTGCTGCCCGCCGCGCCGTCCGAGCCGGCACCGGCGTCGCCCGCCCCAGCCTCGGAGGCCTGGTTCTGGGCGTAGAACGACTGGCCCGCCTCGCCGAAGCTCTTGCTCAGCTCCTCCTGCGCGGCACGGATCTCGGCCATGTCGTCGCCGCGGAGCGCCTTCCGGGCACGCTCCACCGAGGCGTCGAGCCGGGTCTTGAGCTCTTCCGGGAGCTTGTCCGACCACTCCTTGGAATTCTTCTCGACCTCATAGGTCAGACTATCCAGCCGGTTGCGGGTGTCGATCTCCTCACGCCGCTTCTTGTCCTCGTCGGCGTTCTTCTCGGCGTCCTTCACCATCTTGTCGATGTCGGCATCCGAGAGCCCGCTCGAGGCCTCCACGCGGATCTTCTGCTCCTTGTTGGTCGCCTTGTCCTTGGCGGCCACGTGCAGGATGCCGTTGGCGTCGATGTCGAAGGTGACCTCCACCTGCGGCGTGCCGCGCTGTGCGGGCGGAATGCCCGTGAGCTGGAACTTGCCGATCGTGCGGTTGTCGCGGGCCAGCTCGCGCTCGCCCTGCAGCACGTGGATCTCCACCGTCGTCTGGTTGTCGTCGGCGGTGCTGAAGGTCTCCGACTTCTTGGTGGGGATCGTGGTGTTGCGCGGGATGAGCACCGTGGTCACGCCGCCGAGCGTCTCGATGCCGAGCGAGAGCGGGGTGACGTCGAGCAGGAGCACGTCCTTCTGCTCGCCGGTGAGGACGGCGCCCTGGACGGCCGCGCCGATGGCGACGACCTCGTCCGGGTTCACGCCCTT
Source organism: Gemmatimonadota bacterium (assembly GCA_028287225.1). GTDB lineage: Bacteria > Gemmatimonadota > Gemmatimonadetes > Gemmatimonadales > Gemmatimonadaceae > AG11. Next base: position 378 of record JAQBPZ010000317.1, on the reverse strand, counting down.
GTTGGGATCCTTGCCGAAGAACTTCTTGACCTCTTCCTGGATCTTCGGGATGCGCGTGCTGCCGCCGACGAGGAGCACCTCGTCGATGTCCTTGGGCTCGAGGCCCGCGTCCTTGAGCGCCTTGCGCATCGGCTCGAGGGTGCGGGTGATGAGGTCGTCCACCAGCTGCTCGAACTTGGCGCGCGAGAGCGTGTAGGTCAGGTGCTTCGGGCCGCTCGCATCCGCGGTGATGAAGGGCAGGTTGATGTCGGTGCTGTTGGTGCTCGACAGCTCCATCTTGGCCTTCTCGGCGGCTTCCTTGAGGCGCTGGAGCGCCATCGGGTCCTTGGAGAGGTCGATGCCCTGGTCGCGCTTGAACTCGCCGACGATCCAGTCCAT
>JAQBPZ010000208.1 GCA_028287225.1 Gemmatimonadota bacterium | reverse complement strand
CGGTCGTCACGACGGGCGCAAGGCGGGCGGCGCGGCGTGCGCTGTCGGCCGCGGCGGAGTCGCGCGGCGTGCGCTGTGCCGAGGCAGCGGACGCCGCGCCGGCAATGAGCAGGAATGCAACGAGCGGACGGGTGTTGAGGAAAGCCATGGTGCGTCTCAGGAAAGGGAAGCGCGTGTGGGCGCGCCGGAACGTGCGAGTGGAACGAGCTGCGGAGCTCCGGCGTCGTGGCCGGCGCCTGGATGCGGGTGTATGGTGATGGGCCATTGGAAGACGCCCGAACATCGCTCCGCCGTGAGGACATCGCGCGGTGGCCCAGCGGCGAGCAGCGACCCCGCCGACAGCAGCGCGACGCGGTCCGCGTAGCGCGCCGCGAGGTTCACGTGGTGCGTGACCAGGACGACAGTCGCGCCCCCGGCGCAGAGGGTGCGCGCATGCTCGAACAGCGCCATCTCGTGCGCGCAGTCGAGTCCGGCCGTCGGTTCGTCGAGCACATAGGCGGCGGGTTCCTGCGCCATCGCCCGCGCCAGACGCGCCCGCTGCTGCTCTCCTCCCGACAGGGCATCCATCGGACGGTCACGGAGCGTCAGGAGATTGCAGCGGGCCAGTGCACGTTCGATGGCCGCGCGGTCATCGTCCTGTTCCGCGGCCAGCAGGCCGAGATGCGGATACCGGCCCATCGCCACGACCTCGCGCACCGTGAGGGCAAAGGCCGGGGTCTCGTGCTGTGGCACCACTCCTACCTGGCGGGCCAGGGCACGTCGTGGCCACGCGCTGACCTCCCGCGACCCGAAGGTCACTGAGCCGGCCGTGGGCACCAGGTGTCCCAGGAGCAGCGCCAGCACCGTGCTCTTGCCGGCGCCGTTCGGACCGACCAATGCGGTGAGCGTTCCCGCCCTCATCGCCAGCGAGACGTCGCGCACGGCGAGACGCTCCGCCGAATACCCGTAGCTGACCGCGGTCAGCTGCCAGTCGTGGCTCGGCGCCGTCATGCGCGAGCGCCGCGCCGCAGCAGCAGGTGCAGGAAGAGCGGAACGCCGATCAGCGCAGTGACCACCCCGATCGGCAGCTCGGACGGCGCGAACGCGACGCGGGCCGTCGTATCCGCCACCACCATCAGCGTCGCGCCGGCGAGGGCGGAGAATGGCAGAAGCGTGCGGTAGTCATTCCCGCAGCGCAGCCGCACCAGATGGGGTGCCACGAGACCCACAAACGCGATCACTCCGCTCGCCGCCACCGATGCTGCCGCCAGCGACGCCGAGGCAACGATCGCCGTCCAGGTTGCCACCCGCACGTTCACGCCCAGCGATGACGCGGTCCGCTCCCCCAGCGCGAGCGCGTTGAGTGGCCGCGCCATCGCAACCACCGCCGCGCCACCCACCACCAGCGTGAGGCCGAGCGCGGTCACGCTCGTCCAGCCTGCGCCGGCGTGGCTCCCCATCATCCAGAAGATTGCCGACCTGAACGACTCCACGTCGGAGAAGCTGAGCACCAGCATGACCAGCGCGTGGCAGAAGGTGCCGACGATGACCCCGGCGAGCAGCAGCACCTTCGTGTCGAAGGTGCGGCCCGCCATGGCCGCCAGCCGCAGCACGACGGCAACCGTGAGCAGGGCACCAGCGAGTGCACACGCCGGGACCGCGTAGACCGAGCGTTGCGCGAGGCCGAGCGTGATCGCAGCGACCGCGCCGACTGACGCGCCGCTGGACACGCCGAGCGTGTAGGGGTCTGCCAGGGGGTTGCGGAAGAGCGCCTGCAGCGTGGCGCCGCTCAGGGCGAGCGCGGCACCCGCGAGGGCCGCCTGTGCCACACGAGGGAGCCGGAGGCCGACGATGATGGTCCGCGAAGTGGCGTCCCCCCGGCCGGCCAGTGCGGCCAGCACGTCCATCGTCGTCATCCCCACGGCACCAACGCGCACGCCCACGATCATTGCCGCGAGAAGCGCCGCAAGGAGAACAACCGCACGCCCGATCGTCACAGCCGGCCGGCCACTCACCGCGTGGTGCGCCGGCGGACGGCCTGTTCCACCGCTGGCGAGTGGATCGCATCGAACAGCGCACGGGCGGCCTCGCCCAATCGCGGCCCGGGACGATTGACGAGATTCGACGGCACCGTGGCGACACGTCCCTCACGAACCGCCGTCAGGTCCCGCCAGCCCGGGGTGTTGCGCAGCTTCTCGAGGGTGATCACCCCCTTCTCTCCCACCGGGAGCACGATGACGTCCGGTTGCCGCTGCACCAGTGCCTCCATGCTCACCGTGGGCCAGAGCGGTCCATGCTCCGGGAAGGCGAGCGTCCCGCCGGCAAGGCCGATGAGCTGTCCGATGAAGGTCGCCGGACTGGCCGTCATCGGGGGATTGTTGTAGACCACGTAGAACACCACCGGCACCGGGCGCCCGGCGCTCGCGCGCGCGACCGAGCGGAAGGCAGCGTGCACCCGTTCTGTCAGCGCCGTGGCTGCAGCCGAGCGCCCGGTCAACGCGCCCAGCCGCTCGAACACCCGGAAGGCGTCCGTCGTGTCTTCCGTGCGCAGGCTCAGCACGGGCACTCGGAGCGCGGTGAGCTTCTCCCGCGTGCGCTGACGGCGGTCGTGCTCCCACGAGATCACGACGTCGGGATGCAGCGCCACAATCGCCTCCACGCTGGGATCGAGGCCGCCACCCACGGATGGCACGCGTGTGACCTCCGGCGCGACGTCGTATCGCGTGCGCCCGATGATCCGGTCCGTCGCACCGATCGCGATGAGCGTCTCGGTCGCGCTGGGAATGAGGGAGATGACGCGCGCCGCCGGGTGTCGCAGGCGAAGCGTGGTGCCTGCGTCGTCCGTGATCGACACCGGTGCCCCGGGCGGTCCCCCTCGGGCATCGGATCGCGCACCCTGCCCTCTCGCCGCACAAGGAACCGCGACGAGCGCCGCGACGACGGCAGCGGCGAACAGGAAGTGTGATCGGATGACGGACATGCCCAGCTCCAGCGTGCGGGAGCGGGCGAGGCGCAGGAGGAGCACGGAGGCAGACGGCTCCCCCTGGCCCGACACTACGCCCGCGCCCCTCCCTCGAGGGGGTTGTTGCGGGCGCGACCGGGGCAGGTCTCCTGACTCAAGGGCGCGCCAACGACCTTCCCGGGACAAGCCCAGTGGTCATGCATGTTGGCGCGTTTCGCCGGGCGCTTGGCGCGCCGGCGTACCTTTCACAGTGGCGGGGCCGTGCCGGAGTCTCACCGGCTTCCAGTACAGATGCTGCAGGCCCCGATCGCGTTTCGATTGTGTCCGGAACGTATCTGCCTGGTCCGCCATCGGCAAGCCAATGGGTACATTCCCATGCCGCGCCACCCACGTCGTATTGGCTGGAGCCTGTTGCGCGACCTTTCCGTCCCCTGCATGTCTTCTCCCGAGTCTCGCCGCGCCGCCGTCCTGATGGTCCAGGGCACCGCGTCGCACGCCGGCAAGTCCACGGTGTGCGCAGGGCTCTGCCGCCTGTTCGCGGACGAGGGACTTCGAGTCGCACCGTTCAAGGCGCAGAACATGTCGCTCAACGCGGCGGTCACGGCCGACGGCGGGGAGATCGGCCGCGCGCAGTTTACCCAGGCGCTGGCCGCGCGCACGACGCCATCGGTGTTGATGAACCCCATTCTGCTCAAGCCCACGGACCAGCATCGGTCGCAGGTGGTGGTGCTCGGGCGCGCCACCGAGACCCTTGCGGTCCGCGACTATTACGCGCGCCGTGAAGCGCTGTGGCGCGTGGTGACCGAGAGTCTCGACACGCTCCGCCAGCGCTTCGACGTCGTCATCATCGAAGGAGCAGGCAGTCCGGCGGAAATCAACCTCGCGCAGTACGATCTGGTGAACATGCGCGTGGCGCGCCACGCCGATGCACCGGTGCTCCTCGTGGGTGACATCGAGCGCGGTGGCGTGTTCGCCTCCTTTTTCGGCACCGCCATGCTGCTGCCGGAGGATGACCGGCGGCGCATCGTGGGCTACCTCGTCAACAAGTTCCGCGGCGACCCCACCCTGCTCGATCCGGGGTTCGCCACGCTCCTCGAACGCACCGGCATTCGGACGCTCGGCGTCCTTCCCTGGACCGAGATCGAGCTGCCCGAAGAGGACTCCCTCGGCGTTCCGGTCGACGCGCGAGTACCGGAGGCCGTGGTCGACGTGGCCGTCGTACGCCTGCCACACCTCGCGAACTTCGACGACTTCAGCCCACTTGCGCGCGAGCCGGGTGTCCACGTGCGCTACGTGACCACCCCGTCCGAGCTGACCAATGCGGATCTCGTGGTGATCCCGGGCACGAAGTCCACGATGCACGATCTCGCATGGCTTCGCGAGCGTCAGCTCGATGCCGCGATCGCCGCCCATCGGCGCGCTGGCGGAGCGGTGCTCGGTGTGTGCGGCGGGTACCAGATGCTCGGGCAGGTGCTGCACGATCCGGACGGTGTCGAGTCCCCAACCGCGGCGATGCCGGGCCTGGGGCTGCTCGATGTGGAGACGACCTTCGCACCCTCCAAGGTGACGCGCGCCGTGCGCGCCCGTTCGGGCGCCGGCGCGTGGCTGGGAATCGAGCCGGATCTGCCGCTGGAGGGGTTCGAAATTCACATGGGACGTACCGTGGCGTCCGCGTCGCCAGCCATGCAGGTGCTCGACGCCGACAGCGCCGATCTGCACGACGACGGAGCGGTCGACGCGGACCACCTCACGATGGGCACGTACCTGCACGGGATCTTCGTGGAACGGGCCTATCGCCGCGCCGTCCTGGAGCGACTCGCCGAAGCACGCGGCGGCTCACTGCCGCCCGCCGTCGACGCCTGCACCGACCCTTTCGACGCGGTGGCGAATCTCCTGCGCACGCACCTGGACATGGTACCGCTTCGCCGAGCGATGGGCATCGCATGACACTCACCTTGCTGCTTGGCGGTGTCCGCTCCGGCAAGAGCGCGCGTGCCGTGTCCATGGCGGACGCCCTCGCAGTGAACCACAATCAGCGCGTACTGTTCGTCGCCACGGCAGGGTTGTACGACGACGACATGCGTGCCCGTGCGGCGCGCCACCGCGCCGAGCGCCCAACGGGCTGGACGACGCTGGAGGAAACGCTGGACGTCCCGAACGCGTTGCGTGCGCGCGCCGGCGCTTACGACGTCATCGTCCTCGACTGCCTCACGCTCTGGGTGAGCAACGTGCTGCTCTCCAGCGATCCACCGCCCGATGAGGGCGACATCGCCGCCCGCACGGAACACCTGGTCGCCGCCCTGAGCGACGAGGGCGTGCACTGCATCGTGGTGAGCAATGAGGTTGGTCTGGGCATCGTACCCCCAACACCGCTCGGGCGCGTCTATCGCGACGCGCTCGGCCGCGCGAACCAGGTCGTCGCCGCCGCGGCAGACCGCGTCGTGCTGATGGTGGCCGGCCTCGAGCTTCCGCTCAAGGGCGCGCGGTGAGAAGGCCGCGCGCTCCCTTCGCCGCGTTGATGTTCCTCACGCGTATTCCCGTGCCTTCATGGGTGGGGTACGACACGGACCTGCTCGCCCGCTCAACGGCCTGGTTCCCTGCGGTGGGCGTGGTCGTTGGAGCGTCGGGCGCGCTCGCGTACGCGTGCGGCGCGCTGCTCTGGCCATCCACGGTCGCCGCCGTTCTGTCCGTCACCGCGACCGTGTGGCTCACGGGTGCATTCCACGAGGATGCGCTCGCCGACGCCTGCGATGGCTTCGGTGGCGGGTGGGAGCGTGCGCAGGTGCTCGCCATCATGAAGGACAGCCGCATCGGCTCGTACGGAGCGGTCGGCGTGGTCCTGTCGCTGACTGCACGCGTGGCATTGCTCGCATCCATCGGCACCACGGGTGGGGCCGGGGCGGTCGCGCGGGGGCTGATTGCCGCACACGTCCTGTCCCGCTGGTCGAGCCTTCCCCTCATTCACCGGTACGACTACGTGCGCGACGAGAATTCCCGCAGCCGGCCGTTTGCCTCGGCCGTCACGACCGCACGACTGGCGGGAGGGACGGCGCTTGCCGCGTGTCTCGTCGTCGCCACGGTCGGGGCCGCGGCCCTGCCGCTGTTCGCCGTATCGGCTGTCGTCACCGCACTCGGTGGCCGGTATTTTCGCCGGCGCATTGGCGGAATCACCGGCGATTGCCTCGGTGCAGCCAATCAACTTGTCGAGCTGTCGTGCTACCTCACGCTGGCCGCTCTGGGGGCCGCACTCCTTCAGCCCGGCGCATACCGCGCCGTGCTCGGCGTACTGCCGTGAGTGTGGCGTCGCCCCGGCTCTTCCTGGTCCGTCATGGCGACGCCGAGGGGGCGTCCGGACGAGCGATTGGTCATACCGACGTGCCCTTGTCCGCACTCGGGGCAGAAGGCGTGCGAAGGCTTGCCGACGACGTGACGAACGTCCGCACCGCGACAATCGTGAGCAGCGATCTTCTGAGGGCGCGCGGCACGGCGGTGATGCTCGCCAAGGCGCTGGACATCCCGTCGGACGAGATCGCCAGCGATCCGCGGCTGCGCGAGATGCACTTTGGAGAGTGGGAGGGACAACGCTGGGACGAGATCCACGCACGTGACCGTGCGCGCCTGGACGAGTGGATGGGAGCGTGGACCGAGTGCCGCACGCCCGCGGGCGAGGGCTACCCGCAGCTCCACGAGCGCGTCGCAGCGTGGGCGACGGACTACACGTCGGCGACTTCCGACGCCATCGTCGTCGCTCACGCCGGGAGCATTCGTGCACTTCTCGTCCACCTGCTCGGTCTCACGGCGGCGCAGTCGTTCCAGATGCGTCTGGACTATGCGCATGTCACCGCCATTGCGCTTCGCTCACATGGTGAAGCGCATGGCGCGGAGCTGCTCTACCTGAACGCGGATCGGTTCCAGCATCTGAGTGGGTAGTCTGAAGTGCGTAGACATCAGGGCGATGTCGGCGCGAGGCCGGAGACCGGCGGCCACACTCATGCCGTCCGACCAAGCTCCGACCCGTTCATACCGCTGCATCGTCTTGGTGCCGATTCCACGTCGTGCCCAGTTGGTGCACGGGCCCGGTCCCGCGTCCAACGGTCAGCTCAGGCGCGTGCATGATCGCGCGCGCGACGAATCCCTGCGCATCTCGACAGGCGCGCGGCAGCTCCGACCCCAGTGCGAGAAAGGCAGCGATGGCGGACGCGAGGGTGCACCCCGTCCCATGTGTTCCCGTTCCAGGTACCCGGGACACGCTCGACTCCTGTACGTCGCTCCCGTCGTCCAGCACGTCGACCGACACGGTCGGATCGGCGAGGTGTCCCCCAGTGACGAGCACCGCCCGGGCGCGGCGCCCGGTCAGCGCGCGAGCCGCAGCACGCGCAGCTGACACCGAATCTGGGGCGTCGATGCCGAGCAGCATTCCCACCTCGTACGTGTTCGGCGTCACCACGGTGACGAGGGGCAGCAGCTCCGAGAGGAGGACCCGGAGCGCCGCGCTATCCAGCAGGGCGGCACCGGTACTGGCACGAAGCACCGGGTCGAGCACGACGAACGGCGGTCGATACACGCGTAGCGCGTCGGCGATCACCTCGATCGTCTCGGCACTTCCGGTCATCCCGATCTTTACCGCGTCGATCCGCACGTCGGTGAAGACGGCGTCGAGTTGCTGCCGCAGGAACGGGGGCGGCACCAGGTGGATGGCGGTCACCTCGAGAGTGTTCTGGGAGGTCAGGGCAGTCAGCGCGCTGCATCCGTACACGCCCAGCGCCGCAAATGTCCTGAGGTCGGCCTGAATCCCCGCGCCGCCGCTCGGATCGGACCCGGCGATCGTGAGCACGTTGGGAATGCGCCGGCTCATGCCGGTCTTGGGGACTTCTGCCCCAACGCCAGGCCTGCCGCTGCCTCGCGTGGCTGCACGGCGGAGCAGATGGCCGAGACGACGGCAATTCCCTGGACACCGGCCGCGAGAATGGCCGCCGCGGTATCGGCATCGATGCCGCCGATCGCCACGGCCGGCACACGAAGCACGCGGCAGATCGCCGCGGTGCCCTCGAGTCCGAGAGGACGCGCCGCGTCGAGCTTTGTCGATGTCGCGAACACCGGACCGATGCCGACGTAGTCCACGATGTCCGCGTCCACCCGCTTCGCCTCGTCGAGCGTGGTCACGGACAGCCCGACGACCATCCGACGTCCGACAAGACGCCGTACGTCGGCAGCCATCATGTCGTCCTGTCCCACGTGCACGCCGTCGGCGTCCGCGGCGAGTGCCACGTCCAGGCGATCGTTAACGATCAGCGGAATCCCGAGAGGCCGCAGCAGCGCCACGAGCGTGCGGGCCTGCTCGACGAAGAGCCGCGTCGGGAGATGCTTTTCCCGGAGCTGCACAGCGGTGACCCCGCCTGCGACGGCCTCGCGAGCGACATCGTCGACGCGGCGTCCCGCGGTCACGTCGGACCCGATCACGAGGTAGAGCGAAAGGTCGAGCGAGGGCGACATGATCAGGCCAGCGCGTGCACGCGAGCGCAGCGGAGCAACGTCTGCTCATCCAGCCGGTACAGCGCATCGAGCAGGTTGACCTGGAGCGTCCCCGGTCCTGCCGATTGCTCCGTCGCGAGCTCGCCGGCGACGCCCAGCGTCGCGAGCGCCGCCACGGTGGCGGCAAACGGGTCGTCGTTCGCACCGAGGAAGGCGCCGACGAGCGCCGTCGCCGTGCACCCGAGGCCGGTCACGCGCGCCATCATCTCGTGGCCATTGGACACTGTCACCACGCGGTGGCCGTCGGTCACGTAGTCGATTGCTCCGGTCATCGCGATCACCGCTCCAGTTGCACGTGCGAGCCGCTGCGCGGGCTCCAGTGCCGTCGCGGTCTCGTCCGCGCTGTCCACGCCCCGGCCGGCCGAGCCCACCGCTCCTGCGAGGACGAGGATCTCCGACGCATTGCCCCGAATCACCGTGGGACGGAGACCCGCGAGCTCCGCGCCGACTGACCGCCGATACCCGGTCGCGCCCACGCCGACCGGATCGAGCACCCAGGGAATGCCACCCGTCCGCGCGCGGGCCACCGCGAGACGCATCGCCTCGACCCATGGCGGGGACAGCGTCCCGATGTTGACCACCAGGGCACGCGAGATGGCGGCGAACTCCTCCACCTCGTCCACGGCGTGCACCATCGCCGGCGAGGCGCCAACCGCGAGCAGCGCATTCGCCGTATTGTTCATCACCACGTAGTTCGTGATGTTGTGCACCAGCGGCGCCGCCGCACGCACCCGCTGGAGGGGGGCACAGATGTCGATCGTCTCGGAAGTGCTCGTCGACGCGGTGTTGACGGTCATCGGCCGTGCTCCACGGTCTCCGGATTCGCCGGGGCGGTGGGCCGATAGAGCTCGCTCCCCGTCTCCCGGAACTCGTTCGCCTTCGCCCGCATGCCGCTGTCGAGCGCCTGTGCCTCGGTCGTGCCCAGCCGCGCCGCGTACTCGCGCACGTCCTGCGTGATCTTCATCGAGCAGAACTTCGGGCCGCACATCGAGCAGAAGTGCGCGACCTTCGCCCCGTCGGCCGGCAGCGTCTCGTCATGGTACGCCAGTGCCGTGACCGGGTCGAGCGCGAGATTGAATTGGTCGCGCCACCGGAACTCGAATCGGGCCTTGGACAGCGCATAGTCCCACTCGCGCGCGCGCGGGTGTCCCTTCGCGAGGTCCGCCGCGTGCGCGGCGATCTTGTACGTGATCACCCCCGCCTTCACGTCGTCCCGGTTGGGCAGGCCGAGGTGCTCCTTCGGCGTGACGTAGCAGAGCATCACCGTGCCGTACCAGCCGATCTGCGCGGCGCCGATCGCGCTCGTGATGTGGTCGTAGCCCGGCGCGATGTCCGTGGTGAGGGGGCCAAGGGTGTAGAAGGGCGCCTCCTGACACCACTCGAGCTGCTTGTCCATGTTCTCCTTGATGAGATGCATGGGGACGTGGCCGGGCCCCTCGTTCATCGTCTGGACGTCGTACTCCCACGCGATGCGATTGAGCTCCCCCTGAGTGCGCAGCTCGGCGAACTGCGCCTCGTCGTTCGCGTCATGGATCGAGCCCGGCCGGAGCCCGTCACCGAGCGAGAAGGAGACGTCATAGGCACGCATGATCTCGCAGATCTCGCGGAAGTGCGTGTAGAGAAAGCTCTCCGTGTGGTGCGCGAGGCACCACTTGGCGATGATCGACCCCCCGCGCGAGACGATGCCCGTGAGCCGGTTCGCCGTCATCGGCACATAGCGGAGCAGCACGCCGGCATGCACGGTGAAGTAGTCGACCCCCTGCTCCGCCTGTTCGATCAGGGTGTCGCGGTAAAGCTCCCAGGTCAGTTCTTCCGGAACGCCGTTCACTTTCTCGAGTGCCTGGTAGAGCGGTACGGTACCGATCGGGACCGCGGAGTTCCGGATGATCCATTCGCGGGTCTCGTGAATGTCGCGTCCGGTCGACAGGTCCATCACCGTGTCGGCGCCCCAGAGCGTCGCCCAGCGCAGCTTCTCCACCTCGTCGTCGATCGAGGAACGGATCGCCGAGTTCCCGATGTTGGCGTTCACCTTCACCTTGAAGGTGCGTCCGATGATCATCGGCTCGAGCTCGGGGTGGTTGATGTTCGCGGGAATGATCGCGCGTCCCCGGGCGATCTCGTCGCGGACGAGGGTCGCCGGCATACCCTCCCGCAGCGCCACGAACTCCATCTCCGGGGTAATCTCGCCCTTACGGGCATAGTGCATCTGTGTCACGGTGCCGCCCCCACGCAGCGTCGTGCGACGCAGCGTCTCCGGGATCTCGGCCGGGGTCGTGCCGTCCGGCGCCCGATAGGTGCGCGGGACCTCCGTCACGCTGCCGCGCGCACGGATCCACTCTGCGCGCAGGGGCGGGAGCCCGTCGCGAACGTCGTAGCCCCGTGGCCCGCTCGTATCATAGACGCGGAGCGGGGGTTCTCCACCGGAGAGCGCGATCTCCCGGACCGGGACGCGAATATCCTGCGGCCCGTCGAGGTAGACCTTGCGGGAGTTGGGGAATGCATCCCCATAGTCGGCGGCGATGGACGGCCGCGTGGGAAGCGTGGGCGGCGTAGGTTGGACGATCGTGGCCATTCGGATTCTCCGGAGTCCTGCGCGGTCGAGATCCGGAGGGAGCGGTGACGCGCCGATCGCGCGCACCGACGGCGCAGATGCCGGGCTCCCGCCTGCAGGCCGGAATGCTGCCACGACACGCCGCGCTCCCTACGCCGGTGTGATCCGGATCAGGTTCCAAGGGACTTTCTCAATCTCGCTGCACGGTGCGGCGAGATACCCCTGGCGGCTGCACACAATCTATAGCGATCGCCGCGACGGACCAACTGCAGCGCCGGTGGACACCCGGGTTCGCTCTGGGACGTCCCTCCCTCAGTCGCCGGCGATCCTCGTTGGATATGCGAAAGTTGGTGCGATCCGGCGATGACGACGGATGTGGGGATCGAGCTCCGACCACACGGTCTGGCACAGCCGGATAATGACGGCGCTGAGATGTGCCACAACGAAGAATCGCCGGGGCACATGGTGGCCCCGGCGATCTCGTATGCTGTTGTCTTTTCTTGACTTGCCAAGGAGCGGGCGACCGGACTCGAACCGGCGACGTCCAGCTTGGGAAGGTGACCGGTCCATGGGTTCACACCTCGCTCTACCACGGTACTCGCCCGGAGGACGTGCAGACAACCCCACTCCAGAACGGTCGGTCCGGTTTGAAAAACGGAGTTGGTGGACCCTGCAATACAACACGCGATTTCGTGGTCGCCGCCACGCCGGGGTTATCGTGGCGTGCGCGGCGCAGCCACCATGCGCTGCGAACCCTCCGAAGACCGCTCGCCCTGCATCGGGATACGCGACGCCGCCGCGTCGATCTCGCGCAGATCGTGAAGCCGCCGGCCCCGGTCCGGAGCGACAGGAGCAAGCCACGGGCTCGCCGTCGGGATGAGCGGCAGCGTTGACAGCCTTCGCGCCAAACCGTAGAACTGCGGAGTCCCCTCACGATCAGGAGCCACGATGCTTCCGCTGCGCCACCGCCCCATTCCATTCCTTCTCACCGTCGCCGCCGCCCTGTGTGCCCGCGCCGACGCCGACGCCCAGGCCTCGCACGCGAAGCGAGCCATGACGTTCATGGACGTCATGGACCTTCGCTCGGTCGGCGGCGTCTCGCTCTCCCCCGATGGCGCGACCGTCGCCTACACCGTGAGCGGATGGGAACATCCGAACGCGAAGCCAGCGGCCGACTCCACGCGCGCGGACACGGCGCGCGGCGACAAGCACGAGATGCGCTCGCACGTCTGGGTCGTTCCGGCGAACGGTCGCGCGCCTCGACAGGTCACCTTCGCCGAGCGAGGTGAGAGCGCCCCGGCCTGGTCGCCCGACGGCCGGCAGCTTGCCTTCCTCTCCGCGCGCGGTGCGGGCGACGAGCCGAAGACCCAGATCTGGCTGCTGCCCATGGCGGGCGGCGGCGAGGCGATGCAGCTGAGCACCTCGAGCGAGGCGATCACCGGCTTCGCGTGGTCGCACGACGGCTCGCGCATCGCCTTCCTCGCGGTCGATACGCTTCCCAGGGAGGAGGTGGGGAAGCCGAAGCGGAAGGACGATGCGCAGGTGTACGAAGGTGGCCTGCGCCTCTCGCACCTCTGGGTGATCGACGTCGCGACGAGGCGCGCAACGGAGATCGCGCACGGCAACTACACCGTGCGCGGTAGCCCGAGCTGGTCTCCCGACGGACGGAGCATCGCTTATCAGTCCTCGCCAACCACCCTCCTGCGGGAGACACGCAGCGATGCGTACGTCGTCGACGTCACGGGGGGCGAGCCGGTGCGCATCTCGCAGCACGGCGACGTCGCCGGGCCGCCGGCGTGGTCGCCGGATGGGCGCACCATCGCCTACACGGTCCTCCCCCAGAGTCATGCCGCGCGGCGCGACAGCATCTCCGACGTGCAGATCGGCAACGACCACCTGATGCTCTATGACGTGGCGTCGCGTGCGACGCGCGACGTCTACGACGCGAAGGCCGACGTCTCGATGGGCGCCCCCGTCTGGACTCCTGACGCGAAGCGCATCCTGTTCATCGCTGGGGAGCGTGCGTATTCCGCGCTCTACGCGTACGATGTCGCCGCCAACCGGCTCGCACGTGTCGCGGGACAGCGGCTGCTTCGCGGCCTCTCCCTCTCGGCTGACGGACGCAGCGCCGCCTTCGCGATGGAATCGTCATCCGCGCCCGCCGACGTCTACCTGTCGGATCTCTCGCTGCAGTCGCCACGCCAGCTCACCGACGCCAACCCGCAGGTGCGCGACTTCGCGCTGGGTACCACCGAGGTGGTGACGTGGAAGAGCAGCGACGGTACGCCGGTCGAGGGAATTCTCATCCAGCCGGTGGGCTACGAGCCCGGCCATCGGTATCCGCTGCTCGTCGAGGCACACGGCGGACCGACGGGCGCAACGAGCGCGGGCTTCAAGGCGAACTGGGGATCGCCCGGCCAGGTGTGGGCCGGCCATGGGTGGGCGGTGCTCTACCCAAACCCGCGCGGCAGCACCAACTACGGCGAGAAGTTCATCCGCGCCAACATCATGGATTGGGGTGGGGGCGACTATCAGGACGAGATGAGCGGCGTCGACGCGATGATCGCGCGGGGGATCGCCGACTCGAGCCGGCTCGCGTTCGAGGGCTGGAGCTACGGCGGCTACATGACCGCGTGGGTGGAGACCCAGACGCATCGCTTCAAGGCCGCGCGCATGGGCGCCGGACTCTCCGACCTGCAGAGCATGTACGGCACGACGGACATCCCGGGCTACATCGGGACCTTCATGACCGGACCACCGACGGAGGCGAACCTCGCCTTCTACCGCGAGCGTTCGGCGATCACGCACATCGACAATGCGACGACGCCGCTCCTCATCCTGCATGGTGGCGCCGACCCACGAGTCCCCACGGGGCAGTCGATGGAGATGTACCGCGCCCTGCGCGACCGGGGGGTTCCCGTGCAGCTCGTCTTCTACCCGCGCGAGGGGCACGGATTCACCGAGTACTATCATCAGCTCGACAAGATGCGGCGCGAGTACGACTGGATCACCAAGTACACGCTCGGCGCCGCCTCGACGACGGCCGCGACCCGCTAGGCCTCGGATCGTGAATGAACAGGGGGAGGCGGCCGTGCGGGCCGCCTCCCCCTGTTCTCATTCGCGCCGCGCGCCGGTGGCCGAGTTACGCCGTCTTCGGCACCAACGACCGCGCCGCCGGAGCGGAGGCTCCGGCGGCGCTGTAACTCGTTGATACGGCAGGAGCGGGCGACCGGACTCGAACCGGCGACGTCCAGCTTGGGAAGGTGACCGGTCTGCGGGCTCTTCGTTCGCTACGCTTCGGTACTCGCGCCGAGACCGTCCATACAACCCCGCAGCAGAACGGTCGATCCGGCTTGAAAAACGGACTTGGTGGACCTTCCGTGGATCCCGCATCCGCGAGTCGCACTCGCTCTCTCCGATTCGACGCGCCGCAGCACGCGATGCTGGCATCTCACTAGCAACGTCGCAGGACGCGGACCGAAAGCTGTACGCGCCGGGGCGGCCCCGCCAGATCGTGCACGCACGGACGGGGCAGCCCTGCTAGAACCTGAGGTCGATCGTGAGACGGACCTGCCGCGGCTCCGCCGGGTGGAAGTGGACGTCGTCCCTTCCGTCGGCGGGCTCGCCACGCAGCCGCGACGCATACACGTATTGGATGTCGTCCGCCGTCGCGTTCAGCAGGTTCAGGATGCCGACCTGGAGGCGCGTCCCCGCTCGGAAGGCATGGCCCACATCGGCGTCGATTAGGTCTGACGCCCGCGCGCGCAGTGCGCCATCCGCCGTCAGCGGATAGGACCCGAAGTGCCGCAGGCGCGCGGAGCCGAAGAGTCCGCGCTCCCGTGGAGTCCACGTGATGCCGCTGGCGACGACGTTCTCGGGTGCGCCCGGGATGTGCCCTTCGCCAGCGGGCTCGCCGACGAAGCCGGCGTGGGCGACGGAGATGTCGGCGTCGAGCGCGAGCTCCGGGACCGGACGATGGAAGTTCGCAACGGTCAGCCCGATTCGCCGGCTCGCCGACGAGGGCTCGGTGATGCCGGCGTCGCCGACGAAGAGCAGCTCGCGGTCGAGCGCCAGCCACCACGCGGTCGCCGTGGTCCGCCAGCGCGCCGCTGGCGACGCCCGGAGCCCGAGCTCTGCCCCGCGAGAGCGGACCAGCGGGTCGACGCGCGACACGGACTCGCCCGACGTCGGATCGACGGTGATCGTCGTGCCCCGCGCGTCGTTGCTGTGGAAGCCGTAGCCGCCACTCAGGTATAGCTCCGCGTCGCCCGTGAGCGCGAGGGCAACCGAGGCCTCGGGGCTCACGATCCCCGCGGTGCGATTGCCCGAGTTCGCGGCCGTGCTGGTCGACACTTGGAAGGTGTAGGCGTCGCCGCGGACCCCGACCATGCTCCGGACACGTAGCGACCAGCGCGACTCCACCTGCGCGTACGCCCCGCTCGCCATCTCCCGAACCACGTCGGCCCGCACCGTCTCGACGCGCACCCGTGCCTGCGTGTGATACAGCCCAACGCCGTCAATCAGGTCGGCGCGCGCCTGCAGCCCTGTAGTGACAGTGTGCTCGGCTCCCCACACGGCGAGCTGCCGCACGTCCGACAGCTGTCCGCCGAGGATCGTCCGCTGATCGGTCTGCGAGAACTGGTCGCCACGGACGGGATCCTCCAGAAAGTAGGTGAAGTCCGAGAAGAGGGCGGCTCGGAGCGGATCGCGTGGAGCTGCACGAGCTGGGTCGATCGGCTTCCGACGTGACGATAGCTCCCGGAGAGACTGAGGCGGAGTGCATTTCCGCCGTCCGTGGAGTCGAGCTGCCCGAAGCGCGAGAGGAGCCCCTGCTGTACGGCGCGGAGCGGGATCTGGTCGCTCGCGCTCCACTGGTTGTGGTACGCCATCGCGAGGAGCGAAAGCTGCGATGTCGGCGCACCGCGCGTGAACCGCGCGAGCCCGCTCAGCTTCCGGATCCCTTCTGGCATCTGTCACGGGCCGTCGTACGTCTTGCCCTCGCCCCCGAACAGCAGGGCGCCGCCGGCCATGCTCCCCGACCATCCAGCCGCGACGCGCGCAAGGCGGTTCGCGCCGGTGGAGAGGGCCACGAACGGCTGCGCGAGACGTGTCGCCAGGTGGAACTCGGCCGCGCCGGCGCTGCCGAAGTCCCCGACCGCCGGATGTAGACCCCGAGCTGGTACTCGATGTGATCCACCAGTTCGGGCATGAGGAAGTTGAGGTCCGTGTAGCCCTGCCCGTGGCCGTGCGTCGGCATGTTGAGTGGCATCCCCTCGAGCCGCGTCTGGAAGTCTGTGCCGTGGTCGAGGTTGAACCCGCGGACGAAGTACTGGTTCGCCTTCCCGTCGCCGGAGTGCTCCGTGACGATCATTCCCGGCACCGTCTCGAGCAGCTCGCCCTCGCGGGTGAGCGGGCGGAAACGCAGCTCGGCCGCGCCGACGCGTCCCTCCGTGGCGGTCCGCGCGACGCCGACGAGGTCGTCGATGCGGCCGACAACGCGCACGGTGTCGATGCTGACGTGCCGTGTCGTGTCGCGCTGTCCGGCGGCGACGTGCGTTCCTGCGCGGCGAGAGGCGGCGCAGCCACAAGCGCGAGAGCGAGCAGCATGCGGAACCAACGCACGCCGGCGCGCGGATGGCGGCGGCGGACGGGAAGGCTGACGGGAAGGCTGACGGGGGACATTCGAGACCTCCGGTGGCGTGGAAACGGTCGCCGTCCCGGGCAACCGGGGCGCGGCAACGTCCTACGACAGTCCCTCACCGCGAGAGGCCGCCGCCATCGGATCGTCAGGTGGCTCGACGAGGGAATGCTAGAGCGCGGCGGCGCGACGCGGGTCAACCGGGAACAGCGAGCGATGCGCTGTTCGCCGCCTCGGCCTCGAGACGCTCCTGCCGCGCGAACCAGCGGAAGAAGAGGATCGTGATCGCGCTGGCCACCACGCGTGGTACGTCGGAAACGCCCGCTCCCGGGTCATCTCGGCCATGCTCTGCCGGAATCAGCGCCTCCTGTCGACCGGAGCGGTCTATCGTAGTTCCCAAGAGCACTCTATCGTGATTTCACGTAGTGTGTCTCGTGTGTCGACTTGCGCGAACTGTCGTAATGCGTGTGCACGCTTTGTCGTCAAACCGTGCATGCTCTCTCGCCATTCTGGCCACGGCGCCAGAGCGATCGGCGATGTGGAGAGCGGCCCTGATCACCGGATCGGGGCCGTTCGGGTTGGCGGTGCCTGGACTCACCGAGTGCGCACCTCAGCCGGAGGCCGGAGAGACGTCGCCCTCGCGTGTGCGCGGTTTCGGAACGGCGGGCACCCTGTGGCGTGCACTTTCAGACTGGGCGGCTCGCCGTTCGTCGTGCTCAAACGCATCATCGAAGTCGTCGAGCTCCACCGCGGACATCCCGAGTTCCGATCCGCGAGGGCGCCACCGTGCTACGGCCGCCTCGACCTCGCCGAGGACCTCTCGGGCACGATCGAGCTTCAGGCCGAAGTAGGGCACCGCCGACATGAGGGCCGCGATCGTCGCTGCCGGACCCGTTTCCTCGCTCACCCAGGTCTTGAGCTCCCGCAGCTTGTCGGGGAACGGGTTCACGTCGAAGGCTGGCGCAAGACGCCAGGTCTCGCGCTCGACATGCAGGAAGCCGTGGTTGTGCAGGTGATCGTCGACGTTCGTGATGAGGATGGAGAAGGCGATGCGGCGCCACAGCTCCTCGATGTCCTCTCGCGGGGCCGCGCCGAACACGCGGATGGTGTCGACCATCTCGGCATAGGTGTGCTCGGTGGGCTCCCCGGCGGTCGTCCCCATGAGCGTCGCCGCTGAGAGATACATCAGGCGCTCGCCATCGACGCGGTCGAAGCGGCGGACGAGCGCCACGGGGACTCCGTCGCTCGAGACGAGTCGTCCGTGCGCCGCGCGGATCCCGGCGTCGGCGGCGAGCGTCAGCGCCAGGATTTCGGCCTTCGTGACCGCGCGCTCGTCCTGCACACTCGGGAACTTGCCGATCGAGAGGCCGCCGTCGTCATCGAGTACGGTGCACTTCGGGCGGACGCCCTGCAGTGACGTGCCGCGCCCGCGCAGGTAGGCTAGCTCGGCTGCCGTTTCCGTGTTCGTCTCGACGGCGCGGCTGGCCGACAGCAGGTGTTCGAGTTCGATCAGCGGGGGGGCCGCCCGTCCGCCCTCTTCACGGGGACGGCGGAAGATGCCCGACTCGTCGCGGAAGCGAAGGGCGCTGACCCGGCTGAAGTCATCGACTTCAAGCAGAAAGTCCATCGCCCCGGCGAGCGCTGGGTGCGGCTCGCCAGCAGCCTTGGCGAGGGCACGGCGCTTCGCGTGATCACGCAAGATGACCTTCGCTGCCCAGCCGTCCGGCTCGGAGTCGGCGATGGCACCGGGGAAGATCGACCCGCCCTCACGCCGTTTGTGGAATTGCGGACCCGCGACCAACGGCAACGCCGGGTCGATGCGGAAGCGATCAGGTGCCGCGAGCCACTCGGTATCGTACTCGAACGACGCGCTCTCGCGCGTGCCATCGCGATTGTACCGCAGGACGCCGACGCGTCGGCCGCTGTTTCCGAGGGTCACTCCGATGGTGCGGTTCATTTGGGTTGCGGCTCCCGCTTGGGTCGGACGCGTTTGGGGAGGCGCTCCGCCTCGAGCAGCGTCCCCGTCTCGTCCGCGCGGGGGTCCGCCAGTTCGGCGACCGGCGTGCCGAGCCCGAGGACGAACAGTGCCATCATGTAGGTGCCGATCGCGACGCGCGGGTCCCCATGTTCCATGCGGCCATAGGTGGCGCGCGCGACACCGAGCCGCTCGGCCATCATCACGGTCGTGATGCCGCGACGACGGCGTCCCACGGAGAGGTCTGCGCCGAATTTGACGAGGGCGCGGCGTACAGGACTGGGGAGGACGTCATTAGTCGCTGACTTCATAGTGCCTCATGTATATCGCATTAACGTCGATAATGCTTTATACATAGTACATTACTTGCCCGCCGTCGTCAATGACGAATCTGTCTGATGCCCTATATACGATACATTACGGTGGCTTATGCACCATACATGATACGCTATCGCCCACCAGGGACCCAGCGCTCCCTGCCAGGCGTGTCACTGGACGCCTCACCACGGTCGCCGTCCTTTGCGCCTGCCGCTGCCGGTGGCTCTCGGCGGACTGATCGGGAGCCCTGAACGGACGCTCCCTGATGCGCCAACCGGGCCGAAGGCAACGACCCTGACAAGAGCGATGCGCGAGAGATTGCCAAAGGAGCGGCCGACCTGGACTCGAACCCGCGACGTCCAGCTTGGGAACCAGACCGGTCCGGCGTCTACCGCCCGAGAATGCGGCGCCAGGCGAAAACGCCGGGCTCTACGCGGTTTGAGCTTACCGGGCGCGCAAAGTCGACGCTCACGGAGTGGGCCGGGAAGTACGGGGACGGAGTCTGGTGCTGGAAGAAGAGTGGCGTCTGGGCCGTAGACATCGAGAAGTTCGACGCATGGTACCGTCTGACTCAGCCGGCTCTCGAGAAGCGCCGGCGTGCATCCGACGCCGCCTCATGTGCTGGCGATGCGATCACCACCTCCTCTCATGAGGTCACCCAGTGACCCCGCGCGCGAACGGTGCGAGGAAGGAGGATCGCACGCAGCCGTGGAAGGAGACCATGGGCCGTCATCCGCACAACGTGCAGATCGTTGAGCGCGCCGAGAAGGGGCGCGCGATCTTTCTCCGCTTCAAGGATCCGGAACTGGTCCGCTCCGGGGCGCGAGATGCGCGAGCCTGGAAGTCCACCGGTCTGCAGTCTCGGCGTGCGCTCGGTGAGCGCTTCAACGAAGACGTGCGCGCTCAGGCGCGGGTTCTCGCCAATGCGCTCGAACTCGACCTGCGTAACGGGGAAGTTGGCGCTGAAGTCGCACCGCCGGCACCTGCCATGGTGGAAGAGCCCGCAACGCTCGCGGCCCTCTCCAGTCGCGATGGTATCGCCATGGCCACTACGCTTGACGGCACGGGAATGCTGAGGCTCCCCTTGTGGACGGCGAGCGCACGCCTGACCGCACAACGAAGGAGGTAATCTCGCGCAGCACGACCATGCGGCGTATCTGGGAGCAGCATCCTGATCATGCGGGTCTCGTCCCCAAGACGTGGAACTCGTTCACAGCCGTGGACGCCGACTACGTCGTGCGAACCCTCGCCGATGAGCACATGTCCACGGGGCGACACGGCTTTTCCGTCGTGGAGAAGATGCTCGACGAGTTCTATCGCATGGCACGCTGGCTCAAGCTGAAGCGCGCGATCACCGACGACGCGTGCGAGCCCCGCGAGAAGTGGAAGGTGCACGCGAAGAAGGAGTGGGAGAAGATTGCCGGTGAACTCGACGACCCAGACCGTCCTCGCCACTCCCAGCCTGAGATGCGCGCGATCTTCTCTGCGCTCGACGATCCGCGTGGGCTCCTGGCGCTCGCGTTTCATCACGACGCGCGTCTGTCCTTGTTCGCCGATCGCTCCCGTTCCGACCTCTTGCTCGAGCGCACCGCGATGCGCCCGCATGGTGGAATCCAGGTGCGGGAGGCCGAGGGCAACGAGTACGTCCGACGGCTGACCAGCGAACAGCGGACGCTCGTCGACGACGCGCGCTGCATGCCGGATACCTCCGCCGTTACGAAGCAGCACGCATCAGCGGCGAGATCGAGGACTATCCCATCTTTGCCGCCGGCCGGTTGGTGATCCTGCCTGGCGAATCGGCCGAACTGGGTGCCGCACTCATGGTCGATGCGCATGCCTCGCCGCTGAGCGTCAACGGGAAGAATCCGCTCACGATCGACCCGCGTTGCCGCCTGGCGGTCGAACTCGGGGCCGCGTCTTGGTCAGGTCTACCTCACGCGTCGCAGCCAGGTCGACATGGATGCGTTGTACTTCCTCAGCGATGACCCCGACGCGATGGGCGAGAGCGTCGGCATCGTGGACGTGCGTGGTCGCGGCAACAAGAAGTCTCCCGGGCTCGCACTCAACGGTGTGACTCGGCACGCGTTCAAGCGGGCGTTCGCGGGCTACCTGTCCGAGTTCGAGACGCTCTATCACGCCGGTGCGATCGAAGACTACCCCCTCTTTCCAGCGGGCCGCCTCGCGATGGGTGTCGCGCAGCCCAACGGGAAGTACTCGCGAATGCCGGCCACGCTTGACGCTGCGCTCGGCTGGTTCCACGACCTGGAGGTCATCGCCGGCGTGCAGCTCCTGAAGGGACGTGGATGGAACGGCCTGCGTCGCGTCCTCATGGACGCCGCTCCGAAGTTTACAGGGAACGAGAGCACGCTGAACACCATGGCGGGCACCAGCACTGCGATGCGCAACGGGGTCTACCAGGACCGTGAATCTCCCGAGTCCAAGGTCGATGCCGCGAACACACTGGAACGGATTCGCACCAACGGTCGCACGGCGGGCACCACTCCGGCGCCCAACCCGCTGCTGATCAATCCGGACCTGGCCAAGCAGCTGACGCGGTATTCGGCGGACGAAATCCGCGCCATGATCGCATGGACGGAGGCCGAACGCGCCGCCCGCTCAGGGACCTCGGCCGCCCCCCTGGTCGATGCCAATCCGGACCAAAACGGTGAATTGGTGGACCCCGCCGTGGACCCCAACGACGAAGCCCGGGTCCACGACGTGGACCCGGGCTTCTTGAGTGCCAATAGAGCGACTTAACAAGGAGCGGGCGACCGGACTCGAACCGGCGACGTCCAGCTTGGGAACCAGACCGGTCCGGCGTCTACCGCCCGAGAATGCGGCGCCAGGCGAAAAC
>JAQBPZ010000279.1 GCA_028287225.1 Gemmatimonadota bacterium | reverse complement strand
AGGAGCGGGCGTCGCCGTCGGCGCGACGCGCACGATCGCCGTCGGCGGCCGGTAGGCCAGGGACATCACGGGCGCATCCACCACGGGCGCGAGCGCCGTGGCCGGCGTCGCGCGTGCATGCACGTCGGTGGCCGCGAGGCGGACGGCGCCGCTCGTCGCCACGGGGAGGTCGGTGCCGAGGGCCGAGGCGCGCGATGCGCCCGCGCCCACCGAGGCGGCCGCGAGTGGATCGAGCTCCAGCGGCGCCGAGGGAACCGGCGTGGACGTGCGCGCGGCGCCGCGCTGCTCGTCGTCGCTCGCGATCCGCGCCAGGTACGCCAGCGCGAACGTCGCGATCCAGATGCTCACCCCCGTGGCCTCGTGCAGCGAGCGCAGCACCGGCGGCAGGCGCATGCCGATCATCGCACCCGCAATCAGCAGCTGCAGCACGCCGAGCCCCAGGGCGATCGACGCGGCGCGTCGCACCACCGACGCCTCCTGTCGCTTGCGCAGCCCGAAGAACAGCCCGACGAGGTGCAGCACGAGCAGCACCGCGATCACGCGATGCGTGCCCTGCACGTGCACCGCGCCGCGAGGCACCGCGGGGTTCGCGCCGCAGAGCGGAAAGGAGAGGCATGCGATGGGGCCGCCCTGGACCTTGGCCGTGAGGCCTCCCATCACGACGGCCGTGAGCGCCAGCGTCGCTCCGGCGAACGACCCGCGCCGCGCCCTGCCCGATGCGCCGCCGAGCCGCGCCGACGTTCCCCCCAGCCCGCCGGCGCGGATCACCGCCGCCGTGACGGCGGCGACGAGGCTCATCGCGACCGTCCAGTGCGCAACGGTGGCCAGCGGCGCGTTGCCGAACTTCACCGTCACCGCGCCCAGGATCGCCGCGGAGAAGCCGAGTCCGGTGGCAAGGAGCGCCGTGCGGAACACCCCGCCCCGTCCGCCGATGCCCGCTTCGGACCGGCGGCGCCAGGCGGCGACCGTGAGGGCGATCAGCGAGAGCAGGAGGATCGACGCGAGGTAGCGGTGCGTGACCTCGATCACGAGGTCGGGCCGGTCCATCGGCGGGAACCACCGCCCGTAGCACTTGGGCCAGTGCGGGCCGCAGCCCATCCCCGACCCGCTGATGCGGACGATCGCCCCGAACACGAGGTGCGTGCAGGCGACGCCGAACACGGCGTAGGCGAACCGGCGAAGCGTCGTCATGTGGGTGACGTCGTGAAGGGCTGGGCCGGAACCGCCGGCGGCGCCGGCGGCTCGTGGATCGCGCGCCAGGTGAACACCAGGAGGACCGCGAGGCCCACCGCCGGCACCACCGCCCACAACAGCTCCAGCATGCCGCGATGGCGCGGCATCGCGGTAGCGGGCGCGGGCACGTATCGCGCGCCTCGCACCGACCGGATGATGTAGAGCTGGGCGACGAGGCAGCACGCCACGGACGTCCAGAACAGCCCGTCGGCGAAGAGGAGGCGCATGTGCGGCGGAAGGGCGTTACAACTATAAAGCGGCCAGCAGGAAATCTCGCCGCCCGTGGGGCAAGGGGCAACCCGGGAAACCCTGACCGAACCGAAGGGCGTGAGCGGTTCGCGGTGAGCACTTTCCGCAAGCGGCGGGCGGTCGGAGCGTCCCGAGGCCTGACCGCAGACTGCAAACCGAAAACTGCAAACGCCCCTCATCCCTCTCGCCTCCCACCCGTCCTCCACGTACCATTCCGCCATGCCGACCTCCACCATGCCCCGCCCCGAAGCGCGCACCCTCAAACGACAGCTCGGTCTCTGGAGCGCGGTGGCCGTACTGATCGGCTCCACGATCGGCTCGGGCATCTTCCGCTCCCCGGCCGGCGTGACCGACAAGCTGCCGGGTCCGCTGCCCCTCCTCTCGGTCTGGGTGGCCGGCGGCCTCTTCGCCCTCTGCGGCGCCCTCACCCTGGCCGAGCTCACGGGCGCATTCCCCGAGACGGGCGGTGCCTACGTCTTCATCCGGGAAGGCTGGGGGCGCTGCACCGCTTTCTGCTTCGGGTGGGCCGAGCTCGTGCTCATCCGCGCCGCGTCCCTCGGCGCCATCAGCACGACGTTCGCCGAGTACCTGCTGCGCGTGCTGGGCGTGGACGCCACGGTGGAGCCGTACCGGAGCTGGGTCCACTACATCGCCGCCCTCGCGATCCTCCTCACGGCCACCTTCAACTACCTGGGCGTTCGGTGGGGCTCGCTCGTGCAGAACCTGACGACGCTGGCGAAGTACGGCGGCCTGCTCTTCATCATCATCCTCGCCTTCGCCATCGGCCTCCCGCAGACGGGTGGCCACTTCACGCCGGCCGCGCCCGCCGGCTCGTTCCACATCGCGGCCTTCGGCCTGGCGCTCGTCAGCGTGCTCTGGGCCTTCGACGGGTGGGCCGACCTGAGCTTCGTCGCGGGCGAGGTGGAGGAGCCGCGCCGCAACCTTCCGCGCGCCATCATCATCGGCACCCTGCTCGTCATCGCGATCTACCTGCTCGCGAACGTGGCGTATCTCGCCGTCATGCCGGTCGAGGAGATCCGTCACTCGCGGCTCGTCGCCGCCGACGTCGCGCACCGCCTCATCGGGGCACCCGGCGTGATCCTCGTGGCGGTCACGGTGATGCTCTCCACCTTCGGCACGCTCAACGGCACCCTGCTCACGGC
>JAQBPZ010000260.1 GCA_028287225.1 Gemmatimonadota bacterium | reverse complement strand
ACGTGCGTCACAGCGGCAGCAGGCACCCGCAGATGTCGAGGCGCTCTAGCGCCGCGCTCGCCCCCGCTTGCATTCTGACGGCACGATGTTGACACGATGTTCAGCGGATCCGAGACATTCAGCGCGGGGCATGGTGTGTCCACCCACGGCATGACCGAGCTGCCGGGTGGGACGACGGCGGAGCGGCTCGCTGCGCGAGGCCCGGTGGCGGTGGCCGCGCGTCATGCGACCCTGGCGACGCTGGCCGCGGAGGCCTTCGACATCGTCATCATCGGTGGCGGGATCACCGGCGCCGGTGTCGCGCGTGAGGCGTCGCTCGCTGGACTGCGCACGGCGCTGCTGGAGCGCGACGATTTCGCCAGCGGCACCTCCAGCCGCTCGTCGCGCCTGGTGCACGGCGGCCTGCGCTACCTGGAGCACCGCGAGCTGGCGCTGGTGTTCGAGTCCAGCCGCGAGCGGCGCACCCTGCTGCGCATCGCGCCGCACCTCGTGCGCCCGCTCGCCTTCACCTGGCCGGTGTACGCGCATGCCCGGGTGCGACGCTGGCAGCTTGCCGCGGCGCTCACGCTGTACGACGCGCTGGCGCTGTTCCGCAACGTGCAGCGGCACGAGCGGCTCGGCGTGGAGGGCGTCGTCCGCCATGAGCCACGCCTGCGGCGCGACTCGCTTCTCGGCGGCGCGCGCTATTTCGACGCGGCCACCGACGACGCCCGGCTCACGCTCTCGAACGTCCTCTCGGCGCGCGAGGCGGGGGCCGTGGTGGCGAATCATGCACGCGTGGAGTCCCTGCTGCGCTCGGGCGGCCGCATCGCGGGCGCCGTGGTGCACGACACCATCGGCGGCGCGAGCGTTCAGGTGACGGCGCGCGTCGTCGTGAACGCGACCGGTCCGTGGAGCGATGCCATCGAGGCGCTCGCCGGCGCGCCGCCGGGCGACCGGGTGCGCGGAAGCAAGGGCGTGCACATCGCCGTTCCGCGCACGCGTGTGGGGAACACCGATGCGCTCACGCTGCTCGCGCCGCAGGACGGGCGGGTGATGTTCGTGCTGCCCGCCGGCGACTTCACCATCGTCGGCACCACGGACACCTACGAGGCGGTGGAACCGGCCGAGGTGCGCGCGTCCGATGCGGACGTGGACTACCTGCTCGCCGCCGCCAATCATTTCTTTCCCGGCGCGACCCTCACCTCCGCCGACGTCGTCTCCTCGTGGGCGGGCCTCCGCCCGCTCGCGGCGGGAGCGAGCGGCGGCGATGATCCGGGCGCCGCCTCGCGCGAGCACGCGATCGCGCAGCGGATGCCCGGCATGGTGAGCGTCACGGGTGGCAAGCTGACGACCTACCGCGCGATGGCCGCCGAGGTGGTCGATGCCATCGAACAGGTGCTCGGCGTGCCGCATGTGCGCGCGTCGACGGAGACGCGCCCGCTCCCGGGCGGCGAGGACTGCGACGTCAAGCGCGAGATTGCCGAGGCGCGCATCGCGTGCGCCGACGCGTCGGTGGCGACGCGGCTCGTGCACGCGCACGGCACGCGATGGCGCGCCGTCTGGGCGCTGGCCGTGGACGATCCGGCGCTCGCGCAGCGCGTCGATGCCGCGCGCCCGTACCTGCTGGCCGAGCTGCGCTACGCGGTCGCGGAGGAGATGGCGTCGTCGCTCGGCGACCTGCTGGTCCGTCGCGTGCCCCTCGCGTTCGAGACGCGGGACAACGGTCGTGCGGCGGCGGCCCGCATCGCCCCGCTCGTGGCAGGCTGGCTCGGCTGGGACGCCGCGGCGACGGTGGATGCCGTCGCCGCGTACGACGCCGAGGTCACCCGGATGTTCGGACGCTACATCTCGTCCGCGGAGGGACCATAGACGCCAGGAATGGCGACGCCGAGCAGGCGAAGGAAGACGCCGAGCTGGGCGCGATGGTGCGTCATGTGGCTGTAGAGCTGGCGCAGGTGCATGGCCCGGGTGTCCTTCATGAACACCTGATCGCCCATCCGGACCACCCAGCTCTCCTCGATGGTCCCCCAGTCGAGCCGGGAGATGGAGTCCTTCATCGCCGCGGCATTCGTCTCCAGCATCGCGAGCCGCTCCGCCGTGGTGTCGGCCGATGCCGACGTCCACGCGCCGGACGCGAAGTCCAGCTCCGGGGTGGTGCACACGAGGGCGGCGAAGCGCGGCAGCTCGGCGAGATGCGTGGCGAGGCGGCCGAGCGTCATCGACTTCTCGTGCGGCCTCCAGTCGTTGCGACCCTCGGGCACCACGGCGAGCATCTGCCGGCTGCGCGCGATCTCGGCGTCGTGATCCGGGAAGAGCAGATCCATGGGCGTGGACGTGCCCGGCCGGGTGGAGCTCATGGGATCTCCTGGATCTCGTCTTCCTTCAACTGATGGATCGTCTTGAGGTCGGTGATGCGCAGGCGCCGGATCATCGAGGGCAGCTTGAGGATCACCTCCTCGCCGACCTTCTTGCCGAGCAGGGCGCGGCCGATGGGCGACGACATCGTCACCTGTCCCTCCTGGAACTCGAGCGCATCGCCGAAGACCATGTCGTAGGTCTCGGAGAGCCCGGTCTTCTCGTCCTTCGTCACCACCTTGGAGCCGAGGCCGACGGCATCCGTGGCGATCTGGGTGACGTCGATGGAGGAGAGCTTGCTGAGGCGCTCGCGGAGCTGGCTCAGGCGCGCCCGCACGAACTGCTGCCGCTCCAGGGCCGCCTTGTATTCGCTGTTCTCCTTGAGGTCGCCCATCTCGACGGCACGTCGGATCTCCGACGGCAGGGTAACGTTCAGCTCGAACTGCAGCTTCTCGACTTCTTCCCCGAGCTTTTCCTTGAGCGCTTCGATCATGTCGATACGGGACCGCGAGTCACGAAAAAAATGGGGCGTCCGGCCGAGAGCCGGGCGCCGCGTCCCTTCATTCTATCGCGCATGGTGCGCCGGGGCAATCGAGGGCGACGCCGCATGACCGTCTCGCTGGTGCAGGTGGACGACGAGGTCGTCCGTGTGCACTGCCGCACCTGGCGCGGGGCCGCGGTGGGATACGACGTGAGCGCCTATGCGATGCGCGGCGTGCTGGTGGACACCGGCTTTCCGCGGGTGCGCCACGACTTCCTCCGCGTGGTCGCGGACCTGCCCCTGCACGGCGCGGTGGTGACCCACCAGCATGAGGACCACGCCGGCGGGGCGGCGGCGCTCGCGGAGCGGATGCCGCTCCACATGCATGCCCGGTGCGAGCAGGTGCTGCGCGAGCGGCCGGACATCGGCTTCTACCGCCGCTCGATCTGGGGGCGGCCCGACCGGCTCACCGTGCCGCTCGTGCCATTCGATCCGGCGCCGCTCGAGGTCGTCGCGCTGCCGGGGCACACCCCCGATCACCTCGGCGTCTGGGATCCGGAGCGACGCATCCTCGCGTCGGGAGACCTCTTCCTGGGCGTGAAGGTGCGCGTCGCGCACCACGACGAGTCGCCGGCGGTGCTCATCCAGAGCCTGCGCCGCGCGGCGGCGCTGGAGCCGCGGCTGCTGCTGGACGCGCATCGCGGGCCGCTGCCGAACCCGGTGCCGCTGCTGCGCGCAAAGGCGGACTGGCTGGAGGCGACCATGGAGCTGGTCGCGGGGCTGGCGGCGCGCGGTCTCGGCGAGCGCGAGATCACGCGGCGCGTGCTCGGCCGCGAGGAGCTGGTGGGGTGGGTGAGCGCGGGCGAGTACTCGCGGCGCTCGCTCGTGCAGGCGATGCTGCGGGACACGGCTCGGATTAGGGATTAGGGGTCCGGATTAGGGATTAGGGATTAGGAACTGCGCGCGCCGTTCGAGCGGTCGACCCGCGTGTCGGCGCGTGTCGGCGCGTGTCGGCGCGTGTCGGCGGGTGGCGTCCCGGGCGGCTGTCATCCCGCAGGAGCGAAGCGAGTGTCGGGATCTGCTGTCCCTGCCGTGAGGCTGGCCCATCCGCAGGGACGGAAGATCCCGACTCGACGCGCTGCGCGCGCTCGTGGGATGACATCCGCTCGGGATGCGTCCCCGGGCAGTTCCTAATCCCTAATCCCTAATCTGATCTCTACCTGTGCCGCTCCAGCGTCGACGTCGCGTGCTCGGCGTCGGCGTGGGCGCCGTTGGCCTTCGCGAACTCGTCGCGCAGCGTCTGCATGTTCTGCTCGCGCCGGTCGAGCAGCCGCTTGAGGGGGCGCGGCGCGTGGCGGGCGTGGGTGTAGGCGGTGATGAGCGGCAGGGCGACGGTGTTGTCCATGTAGCACACCACCGCGTCCGGCAGCCGGTCCGGGTCGATCTTGCCCCAGCTCACGGCCTCGGCGGGCGTGGCGCCGGAGAGACCGCCGGTGTCGGGGCGCGCATCGGTGACCTGGAGGAAGTAGTCGTGTCCCTTCTCGTCGATGCCGAGCACCTCCTGGATCTGCGGCTCGGTCTGGAGCGCGAAGTTCTTGGGGCTGCCGCCGCCGCAGATGAAGACCGCGCTCTTGCCGCCGCCGCGCTTCGCCGCGAGCACGATGGAGGCGGTCTCGTTGACGTCCATGTTCGGGTCGATCGTCAGCTTGTTCCCCTCCAGCGCCACGGCGGCGATGTTCATGCCGATGGACGAGTCGCCGGGCGACGAGGTGTAGATCGGGACGCCGCACTCGTAGGCGACGCCGAGCAGCGACTTGTTGCCGATGCCGAGGGCCTTCTCCCGCTCGCGGATGTACTTGCCGCACAGCGCGTGGAACTCGGCGCTGCTCATGGGGCGCTGGAACTCCGGCCCGGTGATGATCTTCCGGAAGAAGGCGTCGGTGCTGAGCAGGACGTCGTAGTCGAAGAAGATGTCGTAGATGCGGACGATCCCCTCCTCGCGCAGCACGGTGTCCGAGGCCTGCGCGTTGCCGCGATGCATCGACAGCCCCAGGCCGAAGTGCGCGTCGTGATAGAGGTTGGCGCCGGTCGAGATGATCCAGTCGACGAAGCCGGCCTCGATGAGCGGGATGAGCGCCGACATGCCGAGCCCCGCCGGCGTGAGCGCGCCGGTGAGGGTCATGCCGACGGTGACGTCGGGCTCGAGCATCTTTCTGGTGTACAGTTGACAGGCTTCGCGAAGGCGCGCGCCGTTGTACGCCATGAACGTCCCGTCGATCAGGTCGGCGGCGGTCTCGGTGCCGTCGATGCGGCGCGGCTCGATGCGCCCGCCCTGCAGGAACCGCGAGCCCTCATGCGAGGTGTGCGCGGCCCCCGCGCTCTCGCGATGCTCGGCGGCGCGCTTCTGCTCGCTCTTGTTGCCGGCGGCCGAGGCCTTGGCCGTGGAGTCCTGCTTGGGATCGGGGGTGCGGCTGCCCATGGGGAGGCTGGTGTGTGGTGTGAGTGGATTACGTGCCGCCGGGGCGGTGATGCCGACGATCAGCGTGTCAGCTGACCAGCCGACCGCCGTTCAGGCTCCCTGCGTCGCCTTCCAGGCCTCGATCACCGCGTGCGCCGCCTCGGCGGGGTCGTCGGTGAGGAGCATGAGGTCCAGGTCGCCGGGCGAGATCTTCTTCTCCACGAGCACGCGCGACTGGAGCCACCGGATCAGGCCCGCCCAGTAGTGGCGGCCGAAGAGGATCACCGGGAACTGGTAGATCTTCCCGGTCTGGATGAGCGTGAGCGCCTCGAAGGCCTCGTCGAGCGTGCCGAAGCCGCCGGGAAAGATAATGAAGGCGCTCGAGTACTTGATGAACATCGTCTTCCGCACGAAGAAGTAGCGGAAGTTGACGAGCGTATCGACGTACGGATTGGCGCCCTGCTCGAAGGGCAGCTCGATGTTGCAGCCGACTGAATGGCCACCGCCGTCCTTCGCCCCGCGGTTGGCGGCCTCCATGATGCCCGGGCCGGCACCGGTGATGATGGAGAACCCCGCCTTCGCGAGCAGCCGAGAGGTCTCGCGCGCGGCTTCGTACTGGGGGTCGTCGGGGCCCGTGCGCGCGGATCCGAAGACCGTGACGCCCTTGGTGATCTGTGCGAGCGCGTCGAACCCTTCCACGAACTCCGACGTGATGCGCATGACGCGCCAGGGGTCGCTGCGGGTGAACGCGCCCAGGTCGTCCACCGTCGATTGCAGCAGCTTCTCGTCTTCCGTGAGCATCGGAAGGTCGCGCAGGTCGGCGTCGATGAGCCGCTTGGCCTGACGCCGTACTGCCCGGGGCCCGCTG
>JAQBPZ010000254.1 GCA_028287225.1 Gemmatimonadota bacterium | reverse complement strand
TACGAAGCGTCGGGAAAGCGCAGCGTCGCCATCATGCGCGATCTCCAGACGAACGCGCAGTACCGCGTTGCCGCCGGACAGACGCTCGGCCGCATGCGCGTGATGCAGATCAAGCAGAAGGGCGTGATTTTCTCGATCGACGAGTTTGGACTCAGCCGGCAGGATTCGCTGGTGTTGTCGGATACCAACAAGGTGAGGATTTAGATGAAGCCAGTCCTGGCGGTCATCACTGCTGCGATCATCGCGTTCGGGCCGGCGGCCCGTCCGGCGATCGCCAGCCCGGCCGAGGGAGCAGTCACCTCCCTCAGCGTGGTGCCGGCGTCCGGCCGTGCCGAAGTCAACGTCGGTATCGATGGCGGGGTCGCGACGCGCGACTTCGTCCTTCGCTCGCCCGACCGAATCGTGCTCGATCTCACGGGTGCCTCCCTCGGCCTCGCGGCGCGCGGCTACGACCGCGTCGCGCGCGGGGGGATCACCGACGTGAAGTACTCGCAGTACCGACGCAACACCGTGCGCGTCGTCGTCTACCTCGACGGGCCGCACAACTATACGGTGACGCGTGGCGAGGGCGGCGTGAAGATCTCCGTCACCACGGACGCCGCGTCGCAGTTCGCCGCCTGGTACTCGGGACGTCCCGCGGGCGAGACGCGGGCCGCCGCCGCCACCGACGCGCCGGCCTCCGGCCCGGACACCCGCGTCGCCGCGGGTGAGCCCAGGCCGGCGCCGCGCCAGGCCGCTGCCGAGCCGGCGAACGAGGACAAGTCGCTGCTCAGCGCCGCGGACGCCACCGCGAGCGATCGCAAGTCGCGGGTCGCCTACGTGGGCCGCTCGCCGCTCCCGCAGCAGCAGCGCTCGCAGCAGCCACGCATCAGCGTGACGTACCAGGGCAGCGACATCCGCGACGTGCTCGCGGCGTTCTCCGCCTTCTCGGGCCGCACGATCATCCCCAGCAGCAACGTGGGCGCCCTGCACGTCGATGCCGAGATCCGCGACCAGCCCTGGGACGTGGCCCTCCAGGCCATCCTCTCGGCACAAGGGCTGGCAGCGACGGAAGATGCCAACGGCATCATCATCGTCGACACCCAGGACCGCATCGCGGCCCGGGCGCAGACCGAGCCGCTCGTCACGCGCATCGTCCGCCTGAACTACCAGCGTGCCACGCCGATGGCGACGCAGATCGCCCAGCGCCTCCTCCAGTGCATCCCGTCGGAGCGCAGCGGCGCCGGTGCGGGCGGCTCGAGCTCGCCGGCCACGCCGGCCGGCCAGCCCCTCGTCAACCAGCCCTCCGCGCAGCAGGGGATGGCGCCCTCGGGTAACACGGACTCCGGTGCCGGCGCCTGCCGCGGCCGCGGCAGCGTGTCGGCCGACGAAGTCACCAACTCGGTGAGCATCACCGCGCCCTCCAGCTCGGTCGATGACCTCGTCGCCTTCGTCGAATCGATGGACCTGCGCCAGCCCCAGGTGAACATCAAGGCGAAGATCGTCCTCGTGAACCGCTCGGACATCGAGGGCCTCGGCATCCGCTACGACCTCGGCTCGCCGCGGTCCGCGTACTCGGACCTGCTGCAGCGCAAGGACTCCGCGGGCGCCACGGTCGTCGGGAACCCGTTCGTCACCCTCGGTGGAAACGCGATCGCCGCGATCGCGAACGCCGGGACCACGGTGCCGGAGCGGACCCTGGCCCTCGTCTTCTCCACCGCGCTCGGCAACTTCGACTTCACCACCTTCCTCGAGGCCGCACAGAGCGTCAACCTCGTGGACGTGCAGTCGGAGCCGAGCGTGACGATCCTCAACAACCGCACGGCCACCCTGGTGTCCGGCTCGGAGATCTCCTTCGCCCCCGTCACGGGCGGTGCGGGCGGTGCGTTGAACGTCGTCGTCACGGCGCAGCGCATCCAGACCGGCGTGACCCTGACCGTCACGCCGAGCGTGACGAACAACCGCCAGATCATGATGCACGTCGATGCACAGAAGTCGACGTTCTCCCCGTCCAGCAACGGGCCGCTGATCGACCGCAACTCCAGCGTGACCGACGTGCTCGTGGCCGACGGACAGACCATCGTCATCGGCGGCCTCACGGAAACGACGGTACAGGTGAGCAAGACCGGCATTCCGCTGCTCGTGGACCTGCCGCTGATCGGCCGTCTGTTCGGCACTACCACCCGCAATGAAACACGGCGTGACCTGCTCGTCCTCATCACGCCGCACATCATCGACGAGGGGCAGTCGCCCTCCGAGGCGGTGCGCCGTTAAGGCGCACCGATGAATCCCATGAGACTTACTCGTCTGCCCGCGCGCCTCGTGGCGCTCGCCGCGGCGGTGGTGCTGGTCGCCAGCTGCGATACCCGGAACCTGCCTACGGGCCCGGATTCCGGGATCACGACGCCGGCGCCGCCCCCCGTCGGCGCTGACAACACCTCCCCGCACCTGAACGTTGCCCTGGCCACCGGGTCGACGTCCTCCGACACCACCGTCTACATCGGTGGGAACATGGGGGTCGTGGTGATCGCGTCCGACACGCTCGGGGTGCAGGTCATCACCACATCGATGCGCACGAGCACCACGTCGACCGTCGTCGACAGCATCGTGTACGTCCCCAAGGTCCTCAGCGCGACGCGCAACATCACGATCGACGCGGCGACGGTCGCCCGCGGCGACCGGCTGACGTTCGTGTCGCGGGCGGCCGACGAGTCGGCGAACCAGTCCTACGATACGTTGCGGGTCGTCGTCGCCGACACGGCGACGCCGGTCGTGACGCTCTCGTCCAAGGTGGGCGCGAGCGTCAAGGGTCGTGACAGCATCGACGTGGTCGTCACCGCGACGGATGCGGCGGGCATCGACAGCGCGGGCTTCACGCTCGTGCGCGTCCGCGCGCCGGGCGACACGGTCGTCGTGTTCTCCCGCAACGCCAAGCCCTCGGTCCGCAGCACCGGCTACACGATTCCCGACAACGGCTTCCGGATCTCGGACACCCTGCCGGTGGGCCAGTACCTGCTCGTGCCGTTCGCGGCCGACAAGTCCGGGCTCGCCGCCCGCAACATGGTGCCCTTCTCGTTCACGCTGACGGATGCGACGCGGCCACAGATCACCATCCTGAGCCCGAGCGCCGGCCAGAAGGTCGGGGTCGGCGACTCGATCCTGGTGCGTGCGCGGCTCACGGACAACGCCGGCGTCGCCAGCGTCGCGTTCGGCGGCTACTCGCAGCGCGGCGACTCCCTGCTCGGCACGAACCACACCGATACGCGCTACGTCAACCTCGTGGCGCCAGGCGCCGGCAGCTTCCCGCTGACGCGCGACACGACGATCACCCGCTACCTCAAGGTGGTCCAGCCGGTCGATTCCACCGCGGACTCGCTCTACGTCAGCGCGACCGTCACGGACGTGAGCGGACTCACGACGACCGTCCGGGTGAAGGTCCTGATGACCAACGGCCCGAAGGTGACGATCGTGCAGCCCATCCTGGGCGACAGCCTCACCGCCGGTGACTCGCTCACCATCAAGGTCTCGGCCACCAGCTCCGCTGGCATCGCGACCCTCGGCTTCGCACTGAGCGATTCCGGGTTCGCGACGTCGGTCGCACAGGTGCCGGACTCCACGCTCACGCCGGCGTCGGCTGCAGGCCAGACGGTCACGTACACCCGCACCATCCTCATCCCTGCCAATGCCACCGGCGTGCTCACCATCACGCCGCGTGCGCTCGACGTGAACGGGCAGCCGGGCTCGGCATCCTCGTTCCGCATCGCGGTCCGGAAGGGCGCTCCGCCGGTGCCGCTGGTGCACCAGCAGATTGCGCCGCGCATCGAGCTCGTGGACTCCGTGACGATCACGGCCAGCGGGACGGGGCTGCGGTCGGTCGGCTACACGATCCGCAACTTCACCACCAACGCCCTGATCGACAGCGCGCAGGTGACCGCCAGCGCCTCGAGCTTCGGGCCGCGGGCGATTCCGTTCCGCCTCGCCACCGCGAACCAGGGCGCGAAGGTCCGCGTCACCGCGTTCGCGATCGACGCGCTCGGCAAGATCGGCTACGCCGTGCCGGCGACCGTCAACACCCCGCAGGCCAATGCATCACTGGCAGTCGCGGACACGGCGCTGGTGGTCTACGGGCAGACCTTCGCCCTGCCGGCCGGCCGCGCCGGCAGCATTGCGGATCTCGTGATCGACCCGGTCCGCGGCAACGTGTTCCTCTCGAACATCAGCCAGGGACGCCTGGAAGTCTGGAAGGGCGCCACCAAGTCGTTCGACCCCACCGGTATCGTGGTCGGCTCGCAGCCGTGGGGCATGACGCTCTCCCGCACGGCGCCGGCTGGCGACACCATCTATGTCGCGAACTCGGGCGGCACGAACCTCAGCCGCGTCTACATCGGCGCGGGCACGATGCGCGAGGATGCCGCCAACCGGATCCTCACCAGGCTCTCGCTCATCTTCAGCGTGAACGAGGTTCGCGAGTCCAACGGCCGCCTCAACATCTCCGTCACCGGGCCGGTGCAGTATTCCGACCGCCCGCAGTACGTCCAGCAGAGCGCGTCCGGCAAGCTCTACGTCTCCACGAAGCCCACGCTCTCCGCACCGACCGGCACGCTCCGCTATCTCAATCCGGTGGGCGTGGCGCCGGACTTCAAGTTCCTGCTCAGCTACGCCTACCGCGGCGGCTCACCCACGACCTGGGCGGTGGCCAACGTGGACTGGGCCTCGGCCGCGCAGCGGCAGCCGGCCAACGACGAGATCACGCTCTGCGACCACAACTCTGGTTCGGTGGACCCGGAAGTGTGCGTGACCTCCAGCAACGGGCTCGCTGACGCGGTCGCCGCGCTCAAGGTGGCGGTCCCGGGGACGGACGTCGAGATCCAGAACAACATCGACATGACGTCGCTCGGCTTCACCGACACGACCTTCGTGGCGGCCAGCGTCGACGGAAAGTTCATCGCCTTCGGCGAGGGTCACTCCGCACCGACGGCGCGCGCCATCCTCCTGCACGACGACGGGGTGAGCGCGCCGCAGGCCTCGGGAAGCCTCTACGTGAAGGACCTGATCCTCAACGCCGCGGACCAGGTGTTCGGCATCGCGCTGGACTCCACCGGCCAGACCCTGGGCGTGCACGGCAACGAGACCTACTTCACCAAGGTGTCGTACCCCTTCGAGGAGCGACTGCAGGGCAAGCGCAGCACGTTCGCCACGGGGGCGGGCATCGCCTTCCACCCGGGCGCCAACGGGCCGGGCACGCCCGCTGACAAGCGCCTCGCCTTCGTCGCCTCGAACAACGGGACGATCGAAGCGATCGACATCGCCTACTACGACTTCGTGCGCGGGACGCTGGCGACGAAGTACAACCTCTACGGTGCGCTGCGCGTGACGCAGCCGTTCCCGGGCGACGCGCCGAACGTGGTCCTCAAGCTCTTCGGCCTCTCGAAGAGCGGGCTGGTCATCATCGACGTCACCGCGGGGGACCTGATCGCCGGCCCGTGACACCCTGCAGGACCAGGCCTTAGCTTCACACGGTGAGCCCGGCACGTTGCCGGGCTCACCGTCGTTTCCCCCCCCCCGTCGAGCCGCGTTCCCGATGCTTCGATTCACCACCGCCGGCGAGTCACACGGCCCCGCCCTCGTCAGCCTCCTCGAGGGGATGCCGGCCGGCGTCCCCCTCCTGGCCGCCGACGTCGACGCCGACCTGGCCCGCCGCCAGCAGGGCTACGGCCGCGGCCGACGGATGCAGATCGAGCGCGACTCGGCCGAGCTGCTGTCCGGAGTGCGCGCTGGCGAGACCATCGGCAGCCCCATCGCCATGCTGATCCGCAACCGCGACTGGGCCAACTGGCAGGAGATCATGGATCCGGCGCCCCGCGACGGCGACGCGGACGGCGCGCTCCGCCGCCGCGCGGTGACGCGCGTGCGACCGGGCCACGCCGACCTCACGGGACTCCTCAAGTACGACCGCGACGACGCCCGCGACATCCTCGAGCGTGCCTCGGCCCGCGAGACCACGGCGCGCGTCGCCGCCGGCGCCATCGCCCGCCGCCTGCTGACCGAGCTCGGTGTGCGAGTAGGGAGCCATCTCGTGCACCTGGGCGGGGTCGACGCGCGGCGTCCACAGGAGATGCCCGCCGCGCTCAACGAGGCCTCCGACGCGTCCCCTCTCCGCACGCTCGATGCGGAGGCGGAGCGGGCGATGATCGAGCGGATCGACGTCGCCAAGCGCGCTGGAGACACCCTGGGGGGCATCTGCGAGGTCGTGGTGGACGGGCTGCCCGTGGGCCTGGGGTCGCACGTCTCGTGGGACAGGAAGCTGGACGGGCGCCTTGCTGGCGCCATGATGTCGATCCCGGCGGTCAAGGGTGTAGAGATCGGAATGGGTTTCGGCGCGGCGCGAGCGAGTGGCGCAGAGGTGCACGACGAGATCGAGCTGGCCCCGGGACGGACGCGGGCCGGCAACGTGCGGCGGGCATCGAATCGCGCGGGTGGGCTGGAGGGCGGGATGACCACGGGCGAGCCCCTGGTCATCCGCGTCGCCATGAAGCCGATCAGCACGCTGATGAAGCCGCTGGGCACCATCGACGTGGTGGACGGCGCGCCGGCGAAAGCCGTCGCCGAGCGCAGCGACGTGACCGCGGTGCCCGCGATGGGGGTGATTGCCGAGGCCATGGCGGCACTCGTGATCGCGGATGCGATGCTGGAGAAGTTCGGCGGCGACTCCCTGCGCGAGATCCGGAGGAACCTCGATGGCTACCTTGCCCACGTCTCGGCCCGGCTTGGCGGCTGAGGCGGACGGCCCGCACCTCATCCTGGTCGGCCTGCCAGGCGCCGGGAAGAGCGGGGTGGGGAAGTACCTCGCGCGCCGGCTGGGCCGCCGGTTCATGGACTTCGACGTGGAAATCGCCCGGCGCGAGGGCAAGAGCGTGGCGGCCATCTTCGCGGAGCATGGGGAGGCCCACTTCCGCGAGCTGGAGCATGCGCTGACGGCGGAGCTCCAGTCGGTGGCGGGGATGGTCCTGGCGCCGGGAGGCGGGTGGGTCACCCGTCCGGGGACGGTGGCGCTCCTCCGGCCACCCGCGCGCCTGGCGTACCTGGAAGTGACGCCCGCGACGGCGGTGCGTCGCATGGGGGCGGGAGTGGCGAATCGGCCGTTGCTTCAGGGCAGCGACCCGGTGGGCGAGCTCGACCGTCTGCTTCGGGCGCGACAGCGGGCCTATGAAGACGCGGACTTCGTCGTGAACGTCGAACGCCTTACACTGCAACAGGTTGGCACGAGGCTGCTCACCGCGTTGCGATGACGGGCGCGAGATATCCGTTCACCGGCGGGAACTCCCGGTTGACGCCCCCACTACCTTAGAGCGCATCGACGTCGGCCACGAGGATCGCAGTGGACCCCGGCCGGCGTCCCGGTGTCGAACGAAATGCAATGATGTCGTCCGTCGCGGCACCGGCACTATGCTGCGGCGACGACCTGATGAGGAGACATGACGATACGCGTACTCGGACCGCATGAGCGTGGCCGCTTCGCCGCAGAGGCGTGGGGGCATTTGCTGACGCTCTCCGGCACCGGGGCGCTCGACCCCGCGGAGCTCGAGCAGGTGATCGAGCGGGCGATGATGCAGTTCGACGGGCGCATCGCGCTCGACGACCTGCGCTCGATGATGGAAGGCGCCGGTTTCGACGATCCCGGCTCCGCGGCGGATACCCAGACCGTACACTAGAACATGGCAGCCAAGAAGTCCGTCACCACCAAGCGCGCCGCGGCCAAGCGCGCGGCCAAGCGCGTCGTCGACGAGGCGGAAGCCCCGGCGCCGCGCGCCGTCGCGAAGAAGGTCGCGAAGGTCGCGAAGGTCCCGGCCAGCGCGCGAAAGACCGTTGCCCGTGGCGCCGCGAAGACCGTCGGCGCCCGGAAGCGCGCGGTCGTGGAAGAGGAATATCCGCCCGCCGCCGCCGGCACTACCTCGCTGGTGATCGTCGAGTCCCCGGCCAAGGCGAAGACCATCGGCAAGTACCTCGGCCGCGCCTACCGGGTGCGGGCGACGGTGGGCCACATCATGGACCTCCCGGAGAAGAAGCTCGGCATCGACATCGAGCACGGCTTCGAGCCGGAGCTCGTGCCGATCCCGGGGAAGGAGAAGACCATCGCGGACCTGAAGAGCGCCGCGCGCGATTCCAACGCGATCTTCATCGCGACCGACCCCGACCGCGAGGGGGAGGCCATCGCGTGGCACGTGGCCGAGCAGATCAAGCCGAAGCGCGGCCAGCCGGTGGTGCCGATCCGGCGCGTGCTCTTCCACGAGATCACGAAGGATGCGGTCCAGCTGGCGATCCAGCAGGCGGGTGACATCGACGACAAGAAGGTCGAGGCGCAGCAGGCGCGACGCGTCCTGGATCGCCTCGTCGGGTACAAGGCGAGCCCGGTGCTCTGGAAGACGGTGAAGAAGGGCATCTCCGCGGGGCGTGTGCAGACGGTGGCGCTGCGGCTCATCGTCGAGCGCGAGCGTGCCATCCGGGCGTTCAATCCGGTGGAGTACTGGACGGTGGAGGCGCTGCTGGAGAAGTCCGGCCAGCGGTTCACCGCCAAGCTGCATCAGATCGACGACAAGAAGGCGGAGATCCACAACGAGGCCGAGGCCGCGAGGGTTCTCGGTGACCTGAAGGGACGGAAGACCTTCGGGTGCACCGAGGTAAAGCGCCGCGAGCGCCGCAAGAACCCCTCGGCGCCGTTCACGACGTCCACGCTGCAGCAGGAGGCGGCGAAGAAGCTCTCGTTCGGCTCCAAGCGGACGATGCGCGTGGCGCAGGACCTGTACGAGGGCATCGACGTGGGGCCGGAGGGTGCGGTGGGTCTCATCACCTACATGCGTACCGACTCCACGCGCGTGGCGCCGAGCGCGGCGACCCAGGCGCAGGACTACCTGCGGGTGCTGTTCGGCAAGGAGTACCTCGCCGGCGGCCTGCAGCTCTACGAGAGCGGCAAGGCGAAGAACACGCAGGACGCACACGAGAGCGTGCGTCCCACGGATCCCTCGCGCCGTCCGGACGACATCAAGAAGTTCCTCTCGGCCGACCAGTTCAAGCTGTACCAGCTCATCTGGCAGCGCTTCATGGCGAGCCAGATGGCGCCCGCGGTGTTCGACACCACCACGGTGGACTTCGACATCCCCGCGAACGAGCAGCCCAACATCGGGCGTCGCTCGTACCTGTTCCGCAGCACGGGAAGCATCATCAAGTTCCAGGGCTTCCTGGCGCTGTATCGTGAAGCGCGAGAGGAGGGCGACAGCAAGGCGCTCGAGGACGAGCAGGCGCTGCCCGTGGTCGACGTGGGCGACAACGTGCCCGTGCACGCCATCACGCCGAGCCAGCACTTCACCGAGCCGCCTCCGCGCTTCTCCGAGGCGAGCCTGGTGAAGGAGCTGGAGCGGCTCGGGATCGGGCGCCCCTCGACGTATGCGAGCATCATCAGCGTGCTGGCGGACCGGCGCTACGTGAACCTGGAGCAGCGGCGCTTCTTCCCCACCGAGCTTGGCGAGACGGTGGAGAAGGTGATGGTGATGCAGTTCCCCAACATCTTCAACGTGGACTTCACCTCCGGCATGGAGCTGGAGCTCGACAAGATCGAGGAGGGGGAGCTCGGCTGGCGTGCGGTGCTCAAGGACTTCTGGGGCCCGTTCGACATCTCGCTCAAGAAGGTGGACTCCGGCGCGCTCATCGCCGCGGCGCACGACCTGTCGGCGCTCGAGACCGAGCGGTGTCCCGACTGCAAGGGCCGCCTCGAGCCGCGGGGCGGCTTCTTCGGACCGTTCCTCGCGTGCGAGAACCACCCGAAGGACTGCAAGTACACGCGGCCGCTCAAGGGTGAGAAGGCGAAGCCGAAGATGACCGACATCCCCTGCCACCTCTGCGGCCAGATGATGGTCGTGCGCTCGGGACGCAGCGGCGAGTTCCTGGGGTGCAGCACCTTTCCCAAGTGCCGCGGCACGCGCAGCATGCCGACGGGGGTGTTCTGCCCGAAGGACGGGGGCGAGCTCGTGGAGCGGCGCTCGAAGAAGCGCGGCACGGCGTTCTACGCATGCAGCAACGAAAGCTGCGACTTCGTGGCGTGGAACAAGCCGGTGGCGGAGACCTGTCCGGAGTGCAGCTACGTCGGTGCCGAGATGAAGTCCACCAAGGCACGCGGCGATTTCCGGAAGTGCCTCAAGTGCGGGAACGAGTGGGACGTCGCCCCGATACCGGAGGACGTGACCGCCCTGGCGGGGTGAACCGGCGCGGCCGATCGGCCGCCCCAGCTGAATCCAAGCGGCGCCACCATGTCTCCCTGCATGGTGGCGCCGCTCGTTTTCATGCTGGTGGGCTCGTGCGCATGCGGCGCC
Organism: Gemmatimonadota bacterium; assembly: GCA_028287225.1. Classification (GTDB taxonomy): domain Bacteria; phylum Gemmatimonadota; class Gemmatimonadetes; order Gemmatimonadales; family Gemmatimonadaceae; genus AG11. Next base: position 2,962 of record JAQBPZ010000254.1, on the reverse strand, counting down.
GAGCCCGGACATGCTAACGAACTGGGCGTCAGCAACCGATATGAGTATGCAGCCGACAGGCCCCCACCTTCCCACGAGTTGCCGCCCGATGTCCGATCTGACCATCCGAACGCGAATCATCGCGGCCTGCTCGCTGATCGTGGCCATTCTGGTTGGGCTGGGGGTGGTGAGCTACTCCCGGCTCCAGCAGATTCGCGGCGCCGCGGTGTTGCTCGAGGTCGAGGCGCTGGCGGGAATGCTGTCGTCCGGCGAGATCCGCTCGTCCGCCCAGGACCTGCTGCCCGCCATCCTCCTCCACGAGACCGCCACGGACGCCGCCGCGAGGAGCGTTGCGGCGGCCAGGATGGACACGGTGCTGGCCACGCTCGGGGCGCAGCTGACCGAGTACGGCCGAACGGTCGCCGACGACGAGGACGGGCGGATCTTCGCCGCGATCCGCGCCTCGAAGGACCGCTTCAGTCTGGCGTACCAGCGTGCGATCCAGGACGGCGCGCTCGCATCACGCGAGGTGGATGCCGAGCTGCGTCCGGCGCTCAGGCAGCTGAGAGCCCTCAGCGACTCGCTGGTCGCCAACAACCGGCGCAATGGGCGCGAGGCGGCCCACGAGATCATCGGCTCGGTGAGCAGCTCCCTCCGCCTGCTGATGATCGCGATCATCGCCGCGACGCTCGTGGCGCCGGTGTGCGCGTGGATGTTCGTCCGCCAGATGCAGGAAGGGCTCGCGCGGCTGATGTCGGTGACCCAGGTGATGCGCGCCGGGGACTTCCGGCAGCGTGTCGTGGTGAGCAGCCGCGACGAGCTCGGTCAGCTCGGTGGCGGCATCAACCAGATGGCCGACGATCTCGCGAACCTCATCGCCCGCGTCCAGCAGTCGGGGGTGGAAGTGAACAGCTCGGCCACCGAGATCGCGGCGACCAGCAGGCAGCAGCAGGCCACGGCGACGGAGATCGCCGCGACCACCTCCGAGGTGGGGGCGACGGCCTCCAGGATCTCGGCGACGTCCAAGGAGCTGGTGCGGACGATGAACGAGGTGGTCCAGGTGGCCGACCAGGCTGCGGCACTCGCCGAAGGGGGACAGGGAGGGCTGCAACGCATGGGTTCGTCCATGCAGCAGATCAGCGAGGCATCCGCCCTCATCAACTCGCGCCTCGCGCTGTTGAGCGAGAAGGCGGCGAACATCGGTCTCGTGGTCACGACCATCAACAAGGTGGCCGACCAGACGAACCTGCTTTCGCTCAACGCGGCGATCGAGGCGGAGAAAGCGGGCGAGCATGGGCGCGGCTTCGCCGTGGTGGCGCGGGAGATCCGGCGGCTCGCCGACCAGACGGCCGGTGCGACCTTCGACATCGAGCAGCTCGTCAAGGAGATGCAGTCGGCCGTCTCGGCGGGTGTCATGGGGATGGACAAGTTCTCCGACGAGGTTCGTCGCGGCGGAGAAGTCATCGGGCAGGTGACGAGTCAGCTCTCGGAGATCATCGTGCAGGTGCAGACCCTCACGCCGAGCTTCGAGGCGGTGAGCGAGGGCGTGAAGTCGCAGTCGGTGAGCGCCGGGCAGATCTCGGAGGCCCTGTCGCAGCTGAGCGTCGCCGCGCAGCAGACAGCGGACTCGCTCCGGCAGTCCAACCGGGCCATCGACCAGCTGAACGACGCCGCGCGGGGCCTGCAGAGCGGCGTGTCCCACTTCACGCTCGCCGGTTGATGGCGTCGCCGGTGCTCCACGTCGTCATCGACGTGGAGGGCGAACGCTACGCACTCGACGCGTCGCAGGTGCTGGAGATCATCCCGCTCGTGCGCCTGCGAACGCTGCCAGGAGCACCGTCCGGCACCGCGGGGCTCATGACCTTCCGCGGCGTGCCGGTGCCCGTCGTGGATCTCTCGCTGATCGCGTGTGGTCGTGCCACTGCAGCCACGGGCGCCGCACGCATCGTGGTGGTGGAACACGCGCCGGCCCCGCGGCTCGGCGTCCACCAGCTGCTCGGCCTGCTCGTCCCGTCGGCGCGGGACGCGGTGCGCCTGGACCCGGACGCATTCGTCGATGGCGGGCTCGTCGCCGACGGGGTGCCTGCGCTCGGCCGCGTGCTCGCGAGCCCGGAGGGAATGCTGCAGCGCGTGCACGCGACGGCGCTGCTGACTCCCGAGCTGCGCGAGGCGCTGCAGCGAGCGGCGGACGCCGCGTGAGCGCCGCACAGGCTCTCGAGCAAGCGGCCATCGCGCGGGTGGAGCGCCTCCTGCACCGGCGTATCGGCCTCGACGTCACCACGGTGGGCCGATCGCTCGTGGAGCGCGCGGTGCGGCGTCGCATGGATGCCGTGCGCATCGGCGAGACCTCGGCGTACGTCGCCCGGCTCGACGACGACGAGCAGGAGCTGCAGGAGCTGGTGGAGGCGGTGGTGGTGCCGGAGACGTACTTCTTTCGCGAGCCGGAAGCGCTCGACGAGCTGGCGCGACGAATCGCGGCGGCGGGATCGGCGTCCGCCGAACGGCCACTGCGTGTGCTGAGCGCCCCGTGCTCCACGGGGGAGGAGCCCTACTCCATCGTGATGACGATGCTCGCCGCCGGCCTGCCGGCCGCCGCCCTCGCGGTGGATGCCGTGGACGTGAGCCACGAGGCCATCCGCCGCGCGCGCCGCGCCGAGTATCGTGGATCCTCGTTCCGTGGCGCGTTCCTCGACTGGCGCCCCTGGTTCCACGTCGTGGGCGCCGACCGTGTGCTGCACCCGTCGGTGCGGGATGTCGTGCGCATCGAGCAGGCCAACCTGCTGGACCCGGCGTTCCGGCCCCCGCGCCCCGAGTACGACGTCGTCTTCTGCCGCAACCTCCTGATCTACTTCGACGTGGACACGCAGGCCCAGGTGCTCGGGACGCTGACGGCACTGCTTGCGCCCGGGGGCATGCTCGTCGTCGGCGCCGCCGACATCTTCGCCGTGCGCCGCGCCGGCTTCGTCCCCGTGGAGGGGGCCGA
>JAQBPZ010000244.1 GCA_028287225.1 Gemmatimonadota bacterium | reverse complement strand
GTCTCCTCGGCGTCGCCCGCCCCGCTGCCGCGCCGCTCGCCGAAGAGATCCCGGCTGCGCCGCGCCAGCACGCGCTCGCGACGCACGCCCGCGAGGGCACGCAGCTCCCGCTCCAGCGCGGCGAGGGCTCGCATGCGCTCCTCGCGAGCCAGCGCGCGCCGCAGCGGCGCCTTTCGCGCGCCGGCTGCGCGGACGTAGCGTTCATGCAGCCGCAGCAGCGCGGCCGAGGGGCCCGCGACCGACGGCGGCGCGGCGAAGCCGTCGCCCGAGAGCGAGTCGCCGACGCGCACGTTGCAGTCGAGGTTCGGGAGCGGCGTCACCGCGCCCATCCGCGTCTCGTCGCTCTCGATCACCACGCACAGCCAGAGCCGCAGCTCGCACAACCAGACGGCGGTGGGGTTCACGTCGACCCCGTGGAGCGAGCGCGCCAGCACCTCGCGCCGGATGACCGCCACCTGGCGCGTGTCGCCGGCGGCCTGGTGCAGCGCGGTCAGGCGCTCGAGCAGGTGGACGAGGAACGCCCCCGAGCCGCACGCGGGATCGAGCACCGTGAACCCGAGCAGACGCTCGCGCAGCACCTCGGCGCAGTCACGATCCATCGGCAGCCCGTGGAGCGCTGAGCGCACGGCCGCGGCCGGGAGTGCTTCGTCCGACAGCGCGACAGCCAGCGCGGTATCGGCCACGAGGGTCACGAGCGGTTGGGGCGTGTAGAAGGCCCCGGTCGTCCGCCGGTCGCGCGCCGCCATGAGGGACTCGAAGGCGCGTCCGAGCATCTCCGGGTCGATCGCGACCTCCGACCAGCGCTCGTCGTCCTCGCGCGCGGTGAACCGGTAGGCGTCGAGCAGCTGGGCGAAGAGCTGGCCGAACGCATCGTCCGGGAAGCGCGCGGCGGGATGGCGGCGCTCCAGCGCGGTACGCGTGAACAGCCCGCCATTGAGGAACGGGACGGCCCCGAATGCCCGCGCGCGCGGCGCTCGCTGGCGGATGGGCGTGTTCAGGGTGCCGAAGAAGAGCGGCAGGAGCACGCGCCGGTGGAACGAGCCGCCGGCACCCATGCACTCGTCGTAGCGCGCGGACAGAAAACCGCGCTCCCCGTTCAGCCATCCCTTGGCCTGCAGGAAGCACAGGAACACCAGCCGCGACACGGTGAGCAGCGCGAGCTCGGCAGCCTCCTCCGCCGGCACGCGGACGAGCGACCGCGCGAGCGCCGTGACACGCTGCTCGAGCGCCCGGTAGAATCGTCGCGTGAGGGCCTCCCGCCCCAGCAGCTCGCACCAGCGGGTATGCACGAGCAGGTCGTCGCCCTCGCTCGCGGCGGCCAGGGCGACGAGCGAGTCGGCGTCGCTCGAGACGATGCGGCGGCGGTTCACCACGAGGGCGACGATGCGCGGGGGCATGCGGTCCCCCTCCCAGCAGGCGATAGCGGATTCGTCGCCTGCGCACGCGGCGATGGTCCAGAGCACGCCGCGGGAGCGCCGGGCGAGCGCGGCGGCGATCTCGGTGAGCTGTCCGCGCAGCGCGGCGTCGGGCGACGCGAGGATCAGCATGGCGCGGAGCGCGCCGCGGCCGCGCACGACGCGCACCTCGCGCAGCGTCAGCGAGAGTCCGAGCTGCTCCCGCGCCTCGGCATCGAGAGGCAGGGCGGGCCCGGTGAAGCCGAGCGGGGCCACCGCGGCCGCGAGCGCATCGAGCGAGGAGGTGGCGGCGAGCAGTTCGGCGGCGTGGCGGAGTGTGAGCACGACGCCAGGTTACGAGGCGCCGGTGCTCGCGCCGTCGTCATCGCATCGCGTGCCGTGGCGAAACCTTGCCGAGTGAGCAGCCGGATGCTCAGCGCGCGAGGTACTCGCGCCCCTTCCACCGCACGCGTCGCCCGCGGGCGATGGCGCGCACCGAGACGTAGAGCAGCACCGCGCTCCCCACCGGATGCAGGAGCGCGTAGAGCGGCGAGAGCCGCAGCGCGACGTACACGCCCGTCCACCACGCGAGGTTCACCCCGGTCACCAGCGCCGACCACACGAGCCAGCCGTGGCCGAGCACGCCCACGAGCGAGAGCAGCAGGAGCAGGGGCGGGACGAGCCCCGAGAGCCAGGGCAGGAGCAGCAGCGGCGGAAAGAGGAGCCGTCCAACGCGACCCAGCGGCATCGCGTCGAACCCGCCGGCGTAGATGTTCTTGCCCCAGCCCGCCGCGAGCTCGGGCAGCGAGGTGTACATGCGCGTGCTGAGCTGCTCCAGCCCAAGGATCACCGTGGTGCGACGGCCCATGCGGAAGAAGCGCTGCGCCAGCGCGAGGTCCTCCGCCACCTTCTCGCGCACCGAGGCGTGGCCTCCGACCGCGTCGTAGGCGTCGCGCCGCATGAAGAGGCACTGGCCGTTGGCGATCTTGTCTGCTGCGCGGTGAGATTCATTGACCGATTCCGTCCCGCCGAACCGCGCGAGCAGCACGGTGAAGATCTGCGGCTGGAGCAGCCGCTCCCACAGGCCGCCCATCTCCTGCGCGCCGGCGACGGTGAGGAAGTCGCTCCCGCGATTGCGCATCGCGTTCACGACACGGGGCACCAGGTCGGGCGCCTGCCATGTGTCGGCGTCGAGGAAGCCGAGGATCTCTCCCCGCGCGATGGCCGCGCCCGCGGTGCATGCCCACTGCTTGCCGAACCATCCCTCGGGCAGGGCGGGCGGCGTGGTGACGCGGAGCCGCGCGTCGCGCCGTGCAATCTTCTGCACGATGGCACCCGTGCCGTCGGTGGAATGGTCGTCGACGACGATCACCTCGAGCCGCGGATAGTCGGCGGCGAGCGCGCTGTCCACGCAGCGGGCGATGCCGCGCGCCTCGTTGCGCGCCGGGATGACGATGGAGACGAGCGAGGCGTCGGGCGGGGCGACGGGCGACTCCGCGCTCAGGCTGCGCGACCGGCGCGCGCGCAGCAGCGTCACCACCGGCGCGGCGAGCCAGGGCACGGCGAGGAGGACGGGGAGGGAAAGGCGCACGCGGGAAGGTAATGAACGACGAAGGGCGCCCCCCGCGTGGGGGGGCGCCCTCAGTACTGGTGCCGCGCTCAGTGCTTGCCGCTGCCGCCCGAGGAGCCGGACCCGCCCGACGAGCCGGAGCCACCGGAGCCACCGGAGCCGCCGGAGCCGCCAGAGGAGCCGCCCGACGATCCCGAGCCGCCCGAACCGCCGGACGAGCCGCCCGATCCGGACGAGCCGCCGGAGCTGCCCTTCATGCCGCCGCCCGAGCCACCGGAGGAGCCGCTCCCGCCGCCGCTCCCGCCGCTCCCGCCGCTGCTGCCGCCGCTGCTCCCGCCCGAGCTTCCACTCATGCCGCCGCTGCCACCGCTGCCGCCGCTGCCGCCGGAGGAGCCACCCGAGGAGCCGCCCGAGGAGCCGCCCGAGGAGCCGCTCATGCCACCGCCGCTGCCACCCGAGGAGCCTCCGGAAGCGCCGCTCATGCCGCCGCCGCTGCCTCCGGAGCCGGATCCGGAGCTACCGCCCGAGGACCCGCTCATCCCACCCGAGCCCCCCGACGAGCCGCCGCTTCCACCGGAGCTGCCACCGGAACTGCCACCGGAACTGCCGCCGGAGCTTCCACCGGAGCTCCCACCCGAGCTGCCGCTCATGCCTCCGCCGCTCCCGCTCTTCCCGGCGCTCCCGCCGGACGAGCCGCTCATGCCACCCGAGCCGCTTCCGGAGCCACCGGATGAGCCGCTCATGCCGCCCGAGCCACCGGAGCTTCCACCCGACGAGCCGCTCATCCCGGAGCCCGAGGCTCCACTCGTGCCACCGTAGCCGCCGGATGCGCTCGAGGAGCCCGACCCGCCCGACCCGGACGAGGAAGAGCTCCCCGATGACCCACCGCTGCCTGACGACCCGGACATGCCGGAGCCGGATGATCCACTCATCCCCCCCGACGAGCCCGAGCTGCCCGACGCGCTCCGTCCGGACCCGCCCTGCTGCCCGTCGCCCTGCGACGAGCTGCCGAGGTCGCGGTTGGAGCTGCTCGACGAGCCACTCATCCCGCCCGATGAACCCGAGTTGTTCTGGTCGCGATCCGCCATGATTCTGTCCTCCAGATACCGTGGACGTTTGCCCGAGCCGAGCTCGAGGATCTCCGGGAGCCCCTCCAGGCACCGGCTGGATCGAGCATAAGGAATGCCATTCCTGCCCGACGGATGGGCCTGCCGGGAGCGAAGTCGGCGGCCGTGCTCCGCACGCGAAATGGTCTCGAATTGGAAGGGAATTCCTGCGAAGCCCTGACTAAGGAAGTCGCCGAGGTGCGCCGAGCCGTCGCGGCGATTCGCCATGGAGATTCGCAGTCATTCGCGTATCCTGAAAGCGCCAGCCGACCGCCGCGCACCCGATTGCCACTGCCCGAAGCCCGCCCTACGTTGCCCACGATGCAACAGCCACCACCACTCGGCGCCGGCGCGCGCG
>JAQBPZ010000227.1 GCA_028287225.1 Gemmatimonadota bacterium | reverse complement strand
CAGGTCGTTCCGCAGCGTCACCAGGGTTCCGCGCAGCTGTGACTTCGCGTCGTCGCTGAGCGTGACCAGCGTGATGCCGAACTGCGCCGCCTGCGCCACCAGCGCCGGGTTGACCGGCGGCGGGTTGAGCTTGTTGTTGATCTGCGTGAGGTAGTCGCTCTGCAGCTCCCGGCGGAACGCGTCGATGGACTGTCCCGCATACACCTCCGACCAGATGCCGCGGCGCAGGTCGTCGAGCAGGCCCGCGAGCGTGTAGACGTTGCTCTTGTTGGTCGCGACGGCTTCGCCTTCCAGCAACCGGTTCAGGCGCCCGTCGTTGAACAGCGCGCCGAGCACGCGCCCCTGCGCGCCGTTGATGCGGTTGATCATGCCGCCCGCCTCGATCCGCGACGCGATGTCCGGGCGGATCAGGAACGTCGGCGTCCTGAACACCTTCTCGTTCAGGAAGCGCACCGCATCCGCCTGCCGCGCCTTCGGCATGGCGGTGTACACCGCGCCGGTCTGGCTGCCCGACTTGTACTGCACGGTGCCGCCGCCGATCATCGTCGCGACGTGGCCGGCCTCCGTGGCCCACTGCCCGACGGTGCGATCGTAGATCTCGCGCAGGTCGCTGTTGTCCTCGCCGGGCTTGACCGCCGCGCCCATGATGTAGCCCACGGTGCGCTCGAGGTTCTTGAAGCCCAGCGTCGTGCTCTTCACGGGATCGGCATCACCCACGGCCTCGCTCTGCGTGCCGAATGCGCCGAACTCGTTGTTCGCCGAGAAGCGGTACCAGGGCACCGTGTCCTGCATGCGCGACCAGCTTTCGAGCGTCGGAAGCTCCGCCGTCCAGGTGGTGGCGCCGGGAATCGGCTTGTAGCCCCACATGATCGCGTACTTGTCGTACGGACCGATGCGCGGGATGATGTCCTCGAGCGCGATGTGGTCCTCGGGCTGCGCGACGTAGTTGTAGCGCGAGTAGTCCATGATGGACAGGGAGTGTCCCATCCGGTGCGTCCAGCTCGGGCTGCGGATGCTGTCGGCTGGGTACGTGGAGCTGCCGATCTGGTCGTGCTGCAGGCCGATGGTGTGGCCGATCTCATGGGCGACGACGAACTCCAGCAGCCGCCCGGTGAGCGAGTCCGGGAAGGGGAAGCTGCGGGCGCGCGGGTCGAGCTGCGACGCCTGCGTGAAGTACCAGGCGCGGTTCAGGTTGATGACGTTCTGGAAGATGCGCGACGAGCCGTTGAGGATCTCGCCGGTGCGCGGGTCGGAGACGTGCGGGCCGACGGCGTTCTCGGTCGTCGACGGCAGCCAGCGGATGACCGTGTGGCGGATGTCCTCGGGCGACCAGTCGGGGTCGTTGGCCGGCGGGTCCATGGCGACGATGCCGTCCTTGAAGCCGGCAGCCTCGAAGGCGGGCTGCCAGTCGAGGATCGCCTTGCGGACGTACGGCTTCCACTGCTCGGGGGTGTTCGGGTCCACGTAGTAGACGATGGGCTTCTTCGGGTAGCAGAGGTTGCCCTCCATCCGATCCGAGCACTCGAGGCGGAAGCGGGTGATGTACTGGCGACGCGCGGCGCGGGAGTCGGCGCCGAAGTCCACGAAGCGCTCGGTGAAGAAGCCGACGCGCTCGTCGAAGCGGCGGGGCATCATCGGCTGCTCGGGCAGGCGGACGATGCTCCAGTGCGCGAGCACGCTCGTGGCCGGACGCGCGGCACCGCCGCCGCCCTGGCCGCCACCCTGGCCGCCGCCGGCGGGGGCGATGGTGCCGGTCTGCGTCGCTTCCACTTCCACGTTGTCGGGGAAGGCGAGCACGCGCTCCACGTAGGAGCGGCTCGGGTCGAACTGCTGCGCCGAGGCGACGCGCAGCGCCATCAGCTCGGGGACGAACGAGGTGAAGAGGCGCGTGACGTCCACGACGGCGGCGCTGTCGGGCCCGTACGTGTCCACGTTCAGGATGGCGACGATGGGCGCGTAGTTCGCGGCCTGCACGGCGCGGTAGACGGGGAGCGCGGTGTCGGCGGTGATGGCGAACGAGGGCGACCGCAGGATCACGCGGTTGCCGTTGCGCTCCCAGCGCAGGGTGCGCTCCACGAACTGGTCGCCGCCGTACTCGCCGAACTGGCCGCCGGGCAGGTTGGGATCGGCGGCGGCGGCGCGCGTGTAGCGGCCGACGACGAGCATGTCCTTGTTGAGCTCCCGCGTGGGGATCTCGAAGTAGAGGCGGTCGCCGACGCGGTGCACGGCGAACATGCCTCGGCGGGTCTTCGCGTCGGCGGTGATCACGCGGTTGTAGGGACGCGGGCTGGCCGCGCCGCCCCCACCTCCGCCGCCGCCGAGCGCGCGCCCGGTGGTGTCCTGCGGGACGTTGGACTGGCCGGCGGCACCGCCGGGCACCTGGGCGGACCGCTGCCCGCCGCCCTGCGGCGCGGGTGTGGTCGACGGCGCGGGCGTGCTGCCCGAGCAGCCTGCGGCCGCGACGACGGTCGCGATCGCGATGAGTCTGATCTTCATGTGTGTACCGAATGCCACGGGTGGGACGATTCCCCCGGAGGAGGGGAACGGAGACTTACCCTTGAAACGCGCGAGCGCGCGAGAGCGCTGGGCGCTGTCGCGCAACGAGTCCTGATGCTTTCAGGGGAGAAGCAACTCCCGGTCGCGCAACGAGCCCTGGTGCTTTCAGGGGTGAAGCAATTGCGGTCGCGCAACGAGCCCTGGTGCTTTCAGGGGTGAAGCAATGCAGCGAATGTGATGCGAATCTTCGCGGATCAGGATGTTTGAGGGGTGCACCAGTTCATGATCCCGCGTTGGAGCCACCCACTCCTTTCGGCCCGGCGCGGAGAGGGTTGGACGCCGTTCGCGCAAATTCGCTGCTCTTTTCGCTGAGATTGCTTCACCTTGAAAAGCACCAGGCGACCGCCGGATCGACGTATCGCCGGGATTGCTTCACCCTGAAAAGCACCAGACGACCGCCAGAATCAGGACTTCATAGCGCCACATCACCGCCACCATCGCGCTGTTTCGACGATTTAGCGATCTTGGCCACCTGAGCGCCGGACCGGGCGAGCGCGGCGTCGGTCCCGGCGGGGTCGGGGACGATGGTGAGGGTCAGGGCCCCGTCGACCATGGTGCGGGTCACGGTCAGGAGGGCGCCCTCGCGGGTGCCGGGGGGGAGGAGGTCCTCGGGGAGGGACAGGATCCGCTCGCCGTCCTCCTCGATGCGCGCGATTCCTTCCTCGATGCCGTCGACGGCCCAGCGGTGCGTGGCAGGGGCATGCTTCATTGAAGGTCTCGGCTCGGCAGGTGGGAGAGGAGGTCGGGCGCGACGAGCTCCGGGGCCTGCACGCCGCGGGTGCGGGCGCCCACCGGCTCCACGACGTCGATGTCGCTCCGGTCCGGGGCCACGCCGAGGTCGCGGAAGCGGCGCGCGGTGACGAGCACGCGGGACTCGAGCGAGCCCACGGCGCGGTTGTAGCTCGCCACCGCCCGGTCGAGCGAGGCGCCCAGCTCGCCGAAGTGGCCGCCGAGCGTCGCCAGGCGCTCGTAGAGCGTGGCGGCGAGGGTGCTGATCTCGCGGGCGCCGTCGGCCATGCGCGCCTCGCGCCACCCGTACGACACGGCGCGCAGGAGGGCGATGAGGGTCGTGGGGGTGGCGAGGATGACCCCGCGCGCTGCGCTGTCCTCGATGAGCGTGCCGTCCTGCTGCAGCGCCGACGCGAAGAACGCCTCGCCGGGCAGGAAGAGCACGACGAACTCCGGCGTCGCGCCGGGCCCGAGCTGCTCCCAGTAGCTCTTGCGGGCCAGAGCGTCCACGTGCGCGCGGAGCTGGGTGGCGTGGGCGCGGAGGAGGCGCTCGCGGTGGTCGGGCTGCTGGACGCTGTCGAGGTACGCGGCCAGCGGCGCCTTGGCGTCCACGATCACCGAGCGCCCGCCGGGCAGGCGCACCACCAGGTCCGGACGCAGCCGGCGCACGTCGCCGTCGGCATCCTCGGCACGCGTCGTCACCTGGACGTCGAAGTCGCAGTGCTCGCTCATGCCGGCCAGCTCCACGACGCGCCGGAGCTGCACCTCGCCCCATCGTCCGCCGAGGGTTGGGGTGCGGAGCGCGGTGGCGAGCTGCTGCGTCTGGTCGCGCAGCCCCTCGCTCGCGGCGGTGATGATGTGGAGCTGCTCGGAGAGCGCCCCGAACTGCATGGCGCGCTCGCGGTCGAAGCTGCTGAGCCGCTGGTCGTAGCGCTCCAGCTCGCCGCGCAGGGGCGAGAGGAGCTCCTCGAGCCGCTCGCTGGCCGCGGCCTGCGCCGCGCCGGTGTCTACCACGCGCGTGCGATGGATCAGGGCGATGACCGCGAAACAGATCGCGGCGCCGGCGAGCAGCCCGGCGAGAAAGACGGTGAGGATGACGGCAACGGTCATCCGGCAATTCTATGCGCCGAGGATTCGTGCGCAACGAGCGGACGGGCGGGCCACTCGGCCGAAGGTAGGGCGGATCCAGCAGATGCGACGGATGAACCGGATCGGCCGCTCGGTCGGTCAAGGCATGCCGATCCAGGCCCTGCGGCATCCAGAGATGAGGGAGTCTCTGTTGAGGTGTGGCGCTGCACCCTCTGCTATGGAGGCGGCCCGGGGCGTCATCTGTTTTGATCCGCCGCATCCGTTGAATCCGTCCCCCTGAATCCGTCCCCCCTTCGGCCGAGTGGCCCGCCCCGTCCGCTCGTTGCGCGAAAGCTCCCAGTCCGCTCGTCGAGCCCGACCGGCCTTCGCCATCGTCGTGGTGCAATTCTTTCGCTGGGCGACGGGGTTCGCGCGGTCACCACCCCAACGGATCAGACCAATGCCCGGCACGACTTCCATCTGGCAGGACACGCATTCCATCGCGCCGCGGCCGGCGCTGGCGGAGCATCTCACCACGGACGTGTGCGTGGTGGGCGCGGGGATCGCCGGGCTGAGTGTCGCGTACACGCTCGCGAAGGCCGGGAAGCGGGTCGTGGTGCTCGACCTCGCGCAGATCGGCAGCGGCGAGTCGGGGCACACCACGGCGCACCTGGCCAACGAGCTCGACGACCAGTATGCGCAGCTCGAGAAGGCGCGCGGCGTGGCGAGCACGCGGCTCACCGCCGAGGCGCACTCGGCGGCCATCGACGTGATCGAGGGGATCGTGCGGGCCGAGGGCATCGACTGCGACTTCACGCGGCTGGATGGCTACCTCTTCCTGGGCGGCGACGACACGCGCGAGGTGCTGGAGGCGGAGCTCGCGGCGGCGCATCGCGCGGGGCTCACCGAGGTGGAGCTGGTGGAGCGGCTCCCGATCCGCGGCGACGAGGAGGGGCCCGCGCTGCGCTTTCCGCGGCAGGGACGCTTTCACATCCTCAAGTATCTCGATGGGCTGGCACGCGCCATCGAGAGCTCGGGGGGCCGGATCCACGGGAACACCACGGTCCGGAGCATCGCCGGGGGCTCGCCGGCGGTGGTGACGACCGACGCGGAGCTCACGGTGCGCGCGAGCGACGTGGTGGTGTGCACGAACAGCCCGATCAGCGACATGTTCATCACGCACGTGAAGCAGTTTCCGTATCGCACCTTCGTGGTGGGGCTGCGCGTGCCGAAGGGCTCGGTGCCGGACGCGCTCTACTGGGACACCCTGGACCCGTATCACTACGTCCGGCTCCAGCCGATGGACGCCACGCACGACGCGCTGCTCGTGGGCGGCGAGGACCACAAGACGGCGCACGATGACGACGCGGGCGAGCGGTTCGACTGCCTCGAGGACTGGGCGCGCGAGCATTTCCCCGTCGGCGCCTCGAGCGTGAGCCCGGTGGTGTACCGGTGGTCGGGCCAGGTGCTGGAGACGCACGACTACCTGGCCTTCATCGGCCGCAACCCCGACGGCGCCGAGCACGTGTGGCTCGCGACGGGCGATTCGGGAATGGGGATGACGCACGGCACGATCGCGGGGATCCTGCTGCCCGCGCTCATCACGAAGGGGACGCACCGCTGGACCCAGCTCTTCGACCCGAAGCGCGTGACGCTGCACTCCACCGAGCTGCTGGAGATGGCGAAGGAGAACGCGGACGTCGCGCTCCAGTTCCGCGCCTACGTGACGCCGGGCCAGGTGGGCGACGTGGCCGACATCCCGGCGGGCGAGGGCCGCGTGGTCCGTCGCGGCCCCCACAAGATCGCGGCGTACCGGGATGCGGCCGGCACGGTGCACGAATGCTCGGCGGTCTGCACGCACATGGCGTGCATCGTGGACTGGAACACGGCCGAGAAGAGCTGGGACTGCCCGTGCCACGGCTCGCGCTTCGACCCGCTCGGCAAGGTGATCGGCGGCCCGGCGACGGCGGACCTGAAAAGAATAACGAGTAACGAGTAACGAGTAAGTCGAGAGGCGTCCCGGGCGGCTGTCATCCCGCAGGAGCGCAGCGAGTGTCGGGATCCACTGTCCCTTGTTCATGGCTGGCCCAAAGCACGGGAGAGCAGATCCCGACACTCGGTCGCTACGCTCCCTCCTGCGGGATGACAGCCGCCCGGGACGCTCCTTTTACTCGTTACTCGTTACCCGTTATTCCCTTCTGCACGACGCATCTGCCGGCGACGCGGCGCCGTACTTCGCGTGGACGACCGATGCGCGGCCGGCGGGCGGGACGGTGACGATATAGAGGTCGTCGTACTCCGCGTCGCAGATGGGCGCGGGGGCTGGCGCGCCGAGTGCGGCAACGATGGCGGGGACGGTGTTGCTGTGCCCGACGACGAGCACGGTCTCGCCGCGGTGGCGGGCGAGCACGCCGGCGGCGAGCGACGCGACGTGGTCGGTAGCGCGCGGGTCGACGATCTCGGTGGTGAGGCCGAGCCGGGCCGCCGCGGGGGCGGCCGTGGAGCGCGTGCGCACGAAGCCGGTGCTGATGATGGTGCGCACCCCTGCATCCTTCACGACGTCGACGAGCGCCTCGGCGCGCGCGGCGCCGGCCGCGGTGAGCGCGGGATCCGCCGCGGGCTCGGCGGCCTTCTCGGCGTGGCGCACCACGATGATGGTGGTGCTGGCGCCGGGCGCCTGCGCAACGAGCGGCGTGGCGGCGAGGACGAGGCTGGCGAGGACGGCGCGGAGTAGTCGCATGGCGCGGAAGGTACGGGGCCTCCTTCCAAGGTCAACAGCTTCGACGCAAAGGGCACAGAGGAAAAGGGGAGGGCGCAGAGGACTGCTTCAGGCGTAGTCCTCTGCGCCCTCGCTGTTTCTCCTCTGCGCCCTCTGCGTTGAAGCAGTCTGCAGTTGCAGCTTTCAGTCTGCAACGAGGTGTCAGCCCTTGCTCCCCTCGGGGCTGACGTTCACCGCGTTCGCCGACTCCTGCGACGCGCGGCCGAGGACGCGCGCGGCCACGCTCGAGGGCATGTAGACGGTGTCCTTCTCGAGCTTGGTGGATGCGGCGGTCGCCGGAGCGATGATGTGCATGGCGGTGTTGGCCAGCGCGGGATAGTGATGGATCGGGGAGAACATGAGAGCGTCCTTGTTGGCTTCGTGCTGTGTGACACCACGAGATGCGCGAAGGTTTGTCCGGCGCGCGGCGCGTCGATCGCGCAACGAGCGGACAGGGCTGGTCACTCAGTCTGGTCACTCATCAGTCTGATCACTCAGTCGAAAGGGGACAAACGATCGAACGGAGAGGGCGGACCCGGACGGATGACGCCCTCGGGCTGCCTCCGCATGGAGGGGTACAGCGCCACACCCCCAAAAACTCCCATGAGTTCTGGATGCTGCAGGGCCCGGATCGGTGCACCACGGCCGGCCCGAGGGAAGTATCCGTCCTGGTCCGTCCCCTCCGTTCAATCGCTTGTCCCCTTTCGACTGAGTGGCCAGACGGAGTGACAGCTCGGTCCGCTCGTTGCGGAGCAGGGAGCGAACGACGCGCCCGATCCGTAATATCCAGCATGCCGAACATGCTCCCTCGCTCGCTCGCCCTCGTGCTGCTCGCCGCCCTGCCGCTCGGTGCGCAGGATTCCACTCGCGCCCGGTCGGTGCTGCCGCCGGTGCGCGTCACCGCGACGCGCGAGGGGCCGC
>JAQBPZ010000212.1 GCA_028287225.1 Gemmatimonadota bacterium | reverse complement strand
ATCCATGCGCCCGCCGACAGCGAGGCGCAGGGCGTGGCCCAGGCGCTCGCGCGGCTGCTGCGGCCCGCCACCGGCTTCGCCATCCCGGTCGTCACCGGCGCCACGGACCTGCGGCCGGCGGACATCGTCCTCGAGCTGACCGGCACCGAGGCCGCGCTCGGCGACGAGGGCTATCAGCTCGACGTGGACGCGTCGACGGTGCGCCTCCGCGCGCGGCACGCCGCGGGACTGTTTCACGGCGTGCAGACGATCCGTCAGCTGCTGCCCGTGCGGATCGAGTCGGACATGCGCATGGGCGGCACCCTGTGGTCCCTGGCGCCGGCGCATGTCGTGGACGTGCCCCGCTTCGCGTGGCGCGGCGCGATGCTCGACGTCGCGCGGCACTTCTTCACCGTGAAGGAGGTGGAGCAGTACGTCGACCTCCTCGCGCTGTACAAGATGAACGTGCTGCACCTCCACCTCTCCGACGACCAGGGCTGGCGCATCGAGATCCGGTCGCGGCCGCTGCTCACCCAGGTCGGCGGCGCAACGCAGGTCGGGGGTGGCACGGGCGGCTTCTACACCCAGGCGGAGTACGCGGCCCTCGTGCGCTACGCGAGCGAGCGGTTCATCACCATCGTCCCGGAGATCGACATGCCGGGCCACACCAACGCCGCGCTCAGCGCGTACCCGGCGCTGAGCTGCAGCACGCGGCCCGCCCAGCGCTACACCGGTACCGACGTGGGCTGGAGCACCTTCTGCGTGGACAGTGCGGCCACGTACGCGCTGGTGGACGACGTGGTGCGCGAGATCGCCGCGATCACGCCCGGCGCGTACATCCACCTCGGCGGTGACGAGGTGCAGGCGCTCGCGCCGGCGCAGTACGCGCGCTTCGTGGAGCGCATCCAGGAGATCGCAGCGCGCCACGGCAAGCGCATGGTGGGCTGGGAGGAGATCGCGCACGCGCGGCTCGCGCCCACCACCATCGCGCAGCACTGGCGCAGCGACTCGGTGGTCAGGGCGGTCGCGTACGGCGCCCGGGTCATCCTCTCGCCCGCGTCGCGCGCCTACCTCGACATGAAGTACTCCACCGACACCGAGCTCGGGCTGCACTGGGCGGGCTACGTCAGCGTGCGTGCGGCCTACGACTGGGACCCGGCGACGCAGGTGCCCGGGCTCGCCGAGCGGGACATCGTCGGGGTGGAGGCGCCGATCTGGAGCGAGACGGTGCGGAACATCGCGGCCGTCCAGCGCCTCGCCGTGCCACGGCTTCCCGCCCTCGCGGAGGTCGGGTGGAGCACGCAGCGTGCGCGCGACTGGCCGGCGTTCCGGGAGCGCCTCGCGACCCACGCCGGCCGGTGGGAGCTGCTCGGGATCAACTTCTTCCCGTCGCCCGAGATCGCCTGGTGATCGCGCGGCGCGGTGGTGCGCGGCGCGCCGCGTAGCGATCTTCCGCGCATGCTGCACCGTGAACGGCTGGACCTCGTGCGCCGCGAGCTCGCGCGCCTCGCCGACGCCGAGCGTGACTACCTCGCCACACAGCCGTACCGCCTCGTGCACGAGCACGACATGCGGGGCGGCCGCTACGTCGTGCGCGCGGTCGTGCAGTCTCCGGTGCCCACCGAGGTGCTCGGCCTGGTGCAGGCAGTGTCGCGCGAGCTGCGCGGGGCGCTCGATGCGCTGGCTACCACGCTCGCCGGCCGCCCCACGAAGTACCCCGTCTTCGAGTCGCTCCCGATGTTCGCACAGCGGGCGCGGAAGGCGCTGGCGCCCATGGGCGACGAGGCACAGGCTGCCATCGAGGCGCTCCAGCCGTACCATGCCATCGGCGGCTTCGCGAACGGCCCGCTCTGGCTGCTGGAGCAGCTCGCGACGGCGGACCGCCCGCGCCTCGCCGCCGGCGCCATTCGCGAGGGTGCGGTGCTCGGCGTGAACACGCGGCGGAAGGTGGAGCTGGGCGAGCTCCACGTGCCCGCGGGCGCGTTCGACGACGGCGACGTGGTCGCGGCCGTCACCTCCAGGGTCGTGGGTCCCGATCCGAAGCTCGACCTGTTCCTGCGCGCCGAGTTCGCCCTCGCGTTCGAGCGGCGCGGGCCCGCGCGGGGAGGCGAAGTGCTGGAGGTGCTCGCCGGCCTGTGCGAGCACGTGTCGCGCGAGGTCGTGGCGCCCCTCGAAGCGACGCTCGACCCGGCCTGAGCGCGGATCCGGCTCAGCGCAGGAAGCGCCGCGCGACCTGCTCCAGCCGTTCGTCGTTCGCCTGTTCCGCTTCGGCCAGCATCTCGCGCACGTGCGCGTGCAGCCGCGGCTCGCCCCAGTAGAATCCCGTGGCCCGCTCGGCGAGCTGCGTCTCGTTCACGCGAGCGGCCTCCAGCAGCGCCCGCGCCGCCGCCCGCTCGTAGCCCGGGTCGTCGCGATCGGGAAGGTCATAGTTGCGGCGGGGCATCTCCCCCTCCGCGTCGTCCCGCAGGAATGCCTGTGACATGCTCCGTCCGTTGCTTGCGTGCCGTGTCGTTGCGTCTTCCCGCAAGCTACCATGAGGCGACGTTGCCGGACGCCGCACCCCGTTGCCTGCCTCGACGATGTCGCCGAGGGGCGCGCGCAGTGCAGCCGCTGGACGCCGGACGTCGCGGCGCGCACGTTTCCACCGGCAATCGGGCGGCTCACCGCGGGAGGCAGCATGAACCAGTTCGTCATTCGTCTCGCCATGCTGCTGCTTGGCGTCGCCAGCGCGCTCGCGGCCGCGGTGGCCGTGGTGGTCTTCGCGATGTGGGTGGTGGACCAGTCGCCCGGCTCGGCGGCGAGTCGCGAGCTTGGCGTCGCCGTGCTGCTGGGGCTCGTCGCGGCCGCCTGCGCCTTCGGCCGCCGGCTGCTGCAGGTGCGGCACCGCCCTGGCGCCCCCGCTGAGCGGTGACCGTCCCGCGCGTTCTCACCGATCGGCTCCTCCTTCGGGACTTTCAGCCGGAGGACGTGGAGCCGTACGTCGCCATGATGGCCGATCCCGCGGTCACCCGCTTCCTTGGCGATGGCCAGCCGCTCGGCCGTCCGGACGCCTGGCGCCAGCTCGCCATGTTCGCCGGTCACTGGAGCCTCCGCGGCTTCGGCGTCTGGGCGGTGGAGGAGCGGGCGACGGGAGCATTCGTGGGCCGCATCGGCTGCTTCGAGCCGGAGGGGTGGCCGGGCTTCGAGATCGCCTACACCCTGGCCGGCACCGCGTGGGGCCGCGGCTACGCACTGGAGGGCGCCACGGCGGCGCTGCGCTACGCCCGGGATACGCTCCGGCGTACGCGCATCCTGAGCATCGTTCGCCCGGGGAACGTCCGCTCCATCCGCGTGGCGACCGCACTCGGCGCCACCCATCAGGGCGACGCCGACTTCTACGGCGCGCCGGCGCGGCTCTACGTCTACCCGCGCGAGGGAACCGGCGGCTGAGCGGGCAGGTCCTTGGCATGCACACCCTTGTAGCGGCTGACGTTCGACCGCTCCCGGTCCAGCTCGGGGATGTGCCGCTCCTCGTAGCCTCGGCGGCGGAAGAACTCCCCGCTGTTGCTCACGGCGAAGACGGTGGCGTACCCGCGGGTGCGGGCCAGCCGCTCCAGGCCTTCCACCAGCGCGACGCCCACGCCCATCCCCTGGGCGGTCGGCGCAACTGCCAGGGAGCGCACCTCGGCCAGGCTCGGCGCATACTCGTCCAGGTGGACGCAGCCGATGATCGCGCCCGGCGGGCCCACCACCAGGAAATGTTCGAGCTGGGCGGACACGAACTCGGGCGTCCGGGGCAGCAGCTCACCGCTGCCCACGTTGGAATCGATGAGCGCGACGATGCCGCCGACGTCGGCGGGTCCCGCGCGCCGCACCCGGGGCGCGGAGTCTCTGGTGGTCATGGCAGGGCAGGGAAACGGAGGGAGAGGGCTGGCGGCGCGTGCCGGCCGCGTGGAATATGTACGACGCCGCCGCCGGCGGCACCGTCGGGCTCCCCTTACTTCACGATCATGTCACCTTCGTCAGTGCGCCGGCTCGCCGTGGCCTTCGCGATGATCCTCCTCGCGCACCCGGCGCGCGCGCAGTCCACGGAGCGCGACGCCATTCTTGCGACCGTCGACCGGCTGTTCGCGGCGATGCAGTCGCGCGACACGTCCGCCGCGCGGCGCGCCCTCGCGCCCGGGAGCCGCGTCGTCTCCGTTCGCGGCGACACCGCACGCGTGCCGCTCGTCGCGCAGGCGGACACGTCCTTCCTGCGCTCGCTCGCGGCCGGCACCGATCGATACCTGGAGCGCATCTGGGCTCCGGAGGTGCGCGTGCGCGGCCCGCTCGCCACGGTCTGGGCGCCGTACGACTTCCACCTCAACGGCGTGCGCAGTCACTGCGGAGTGGACGCCTTCACGCTCGTGCGGACTTCCTCGGGATGGCAGGTCTCCGAGGTCATCTACACCGTGGAACGCGCCGGCTGCGCCGACAGCCCCCTCGGTCCGCCGAAGTAGGAGCCGGGCCGCGTCGTGCCAGCCGCGGCGGCGGCGGGAGTGCTAGCTTGCGGCGATGCATACATCAGACGCCATCCAGACCCGCCGCTCCGTCAAGCGCTTCACTGCCCGCCCCGTCACGCGCGAGGAGGTGGAGTCGCTCCTGCAGGCTGCCACGCTCGCCCCCAACCACCGGCTCACCCAGCCGTGGCGCTTCTACGTGCTCGGCCCCGAGGCCCGCTACGCCTACGGGCTCGCGCTGGGCGACCGGAAGGCGCGCAAGCTGACCGATCCGGACGCCGCCCGCACCCTTCGTGAGACGGTCGCCGCCGAGCATCGCGCGCTGCCCGTCATGATCGCCGTGGCCGTCGTGAAGACGGACAACCCGGAGATCGCCGAAGAGGATTACGCCGCCACGATGATGGGCGTCGCGAACCTCGGACTGGCCGCGGTGGCGCTGGGACTCGGTACGGCCATCAGGACCGGCGCGGTGCTCGACGACCCCGCCGCGCGGCGCGCGATCGGGGTCGTGGAAGGGCAGCGGGTCGTGGCCATCGTGAACGTTGGCGAGGCGGCGGAGCAGCCGGCTCCGCGCTCCCGGACACCGGCCGCCGACTGCACGACCTGGGTGCCCTGAGGCGCGTCAGCTGGCGTCGGTCGTCAGCCAGGGATCGCGCGTCAGCCAGTTCTCATCCGGGGCGAACAGGAACACCATTCCGCCCTCGGCCAGCTTGGGCAGCAGCCGCTGGGCGCGCTGCTGCTCCATCGCGGGGCACCCTTCGCTGCGGCCCGAGCCGTTCGGCGTGACGTAGGGCGCACCATGGGCCACCACGCCGCGGTTCAGCGCGTTGTCGTTGAACCCGCTGGAAACGCCCTTGAGGCGCAGGCCGACGCTGCTGTACGACTGGCCGCCGCTGTGGCCGTGGAAGTCGTAGAGCGCCTTCGCCACATACAGCCCCAGCGAGGTGGCTGCGCTGCCCGAGCGGTTGGAGAACCGCGTGGGCACGCCGCTGCGGCCGCTCGACGAGCCGCGTCCGTGCGCCACCGTGAAGGGTCCGTCCACGATGCGCAGCGAGTCCATGTCGAACAGGTACCCGCGGGCCGCCGTGCTCGGCTGGCCGTAATCCACGAAGTAGAGGTACGGCTTGCGAACCTCTTCGGGATGGGCAGCCTTGTACGCGAAGTAGCTGTGAAACGCGTTCTCGAGCGCCTCCGGACGGCTGAGCGGGCGCACTGCCCCGGACAGGGCCTGGATGGCAGAGTTGGTCGCCGATGCCAGTGCGCCGCCCTTCGTGGGGTGGAGCGGGGGCAGACTGACCTCGCCGCCGACGAACGAGACGGCCGCGTTCAGCACGGGGCCGGACTGCTGCCGCTCGGGCATGAAGTGGGCGCCCACGACGAGCGCGGCGCTGGTGCCGAGGAGCAGGTTCAGGAGCTTGCCGGATGGGCGCATTGGATTCCCTCGAAAGCGGCCGCGCCAGGGCGCTGCCACGAAATAACGGACGGGGGGCACTCGACCAGAAAGTGCCCCGATGATTGATCCACAATTCTTATACGATTCAATTTAACGTATGTAACGCATCACGTAAAGTGTTGCGGTGCATAGGTTTCGGTGGCGTCCGTCAACTTTCTGGCCGACTCAGCCGTGTCAAACGCCTCACGCCGTGCAATCGCTTGCTTGCACAGGGCGCAGAGGGCTCAATCCCCGGATTCGGCGGCCCGGCTGTCAGGGCGCGGGAGATGGCGGCGTCGGGCGCCCCACGGTGCCGGTGAAGGGCCCGAGCTCGCGCCGCCGCCACCACGCGCCGGTCGCGCGCCGCGTGGCGGCGTCGGTGAACCAGTACTGCCACAGCACCGTGCGCACGAGCGCGGGCGGCCGGCCGTGGAACGGATCGTCGCGAAAGAGCCGGAGCACGCTGGGGCTGCCCTCCAGGAGGCGCTGCTGCGCCAGCACTACCCAGCTCGACTGCTGCCAGGGTCCGAGCGACGCGAACCACAGGTTCCAGTCGAACCGCGGCTGGTAGGGAGCATAGATGCCCGGCCGCTCGCGCACGTCCTGCGGCTTGTAGCGAAACGGGTACGCGACCCACGCCGAGCCGTCGCGGCTGCCCTGGAACTCCACCTCGTATCGCGCCTCGGTCATGTTCGCGAAGAGGCCATAGGCATTGGCGACCCGGAAGGGATCGAGCAGACGTGCGGGGGCCGAGAGCAGTGGAAGCGGCACGAATGCCACCACCGTCGCATAGAAGGCGACGCCGAGCACGGCCGCCTCCATGATGCGGCGCCAGTGCGGCCGGTCGGGCGTCGCCGTGTCCGTCGGCGAGCGACGCCCGACTCGTGCGAGCACGCCGTCGTCGAGCAGCAGCACCCCGAGGACCAGCACGAGGTAGTTGAGGAAGCCGTAGTTGGCCGTGGCGATGATCCCCACCTGGAGCGCGGTCACGCCGACGAAGCAGGCGATGCGGAAGCGGCGCGGCAGGAACATCGCCCACACCAGCACCAGCTCCACCGCGAAGGTGACCGCGACGGTGGCCGCGTGATACCAGTGCGGGAAGTGCTGCACGTACCAGCCGAGCCAGGTGGGCAGGGGACCGTTCTGGTAGTACTCGTCCATCGCGGTGAAGTCGCGCCAGTGCGGGTCCCCGCTGGCGAGCTTCACGATGCCCGACTCGAAGTAGATCCGGAACCACTCCCACAGCAGCATGAAGTGGCTGATGCGGCTTGGCGGGTCGTGTTCGCCCAGCCCCGGACGGAAGCCGTTCGGCGCCAGGAAGGCGGAGATGAACCCCGCTTCCAGCAGCATGCCGTCGGACTGGTACATCGAGAAATCCTGCAGTGCCGCGACGCACGACAGGAACAGCACGGTGCACAGCGCGACGGCGGCGCGCGGCCACACGTTGGCCACCAGCAGGGCGGAGCACGCGATCCCCGCGACGATCACGATCGTCAGCGCCGTGTCCCCCGCGTTCACCCAGAGCAGCGTGGGCGCGTACCAGAACCGCTGGACGCCTCCCACGGCCGACCGGACCAGCGCGAGGTACTCGCGCGCCGGCAGGATGCCGCGCTCCCCGATCAGGCCGTGGATCTGGAAGGCGAGCGAATGGAAGGCCGAGAGGAAGATCAGGCCGAGCGCGCGCAGGAACAGCCACCGGGGCCAGAGGCGCCCGGTCGCGGGGGCGGTGAGGGTGTCGGCGAGCCCGGAGCTGTGCATGCGCTGGCTCAGCGGCAATCCGCGTGCACGGCGGCGTTTCGGCCGCCGGTGCACGGATACTGAAGACTCCACGGGATCCCGCCCCGGAGTGCCGGACGCATGAACATGTGATGGCGCCGGTGGGCCACACCTGATGCTTTGTGCGTACGCGAATGCCAGCGAACGCGTAGCGAATCGGCGCGATTCTCACCATGAGAGAAGGAGCGTTGGGATCCCGCCCGCATCAGCCACTTCGCGCCGATTCGCTGCCCATTCGCTGGCGTTCGCGTACGCGCACAGGCCCTTCGCGTAGCTGGGAGCACCCGAGGAGGCCGAACTCGAACGGCCGGCGTCCCGTCGGCCGCATGACGCGCTGGAACAGCACATGCGCCGTTCCCGGCCACGCATCCACCGTCCCGATCCATGCCGACCCTTCCGCCTGCCCGTCTCGACCGCGTGCTCGAGACCGCCCTCTACGTCGCCGACATGCCCGCCTCCCGGTATTTCTATGTGGAGGTGCTCGGCGGCGAAGTCATGCTGGACACGCACCGGCTGGTCGCGGTGGCCATCGGCGGAACGAGCGTGCTCCTCCTGTTCCAGCGCGGATCCACGGAGGCGCCACTGCCGACGCCGGGCGGCGTGGTGCCCGGGCATGGCGGCTACGGGATGCTGCACATCGCCTTCGCCATCGCCGCCGGCGAGGTGCCGGCGTGGGAGGCGCGCCTCGGCGCGGCCGGCGTCGCGATCGAGAGCGTGGTGGAGTGGCCGGCCGGAGGACGCAGCATCTACCTGCGTGATCCCGATGGCCACTCGCTCGAGCTTGCGACGCCCGGCCTCTGGCCCAGCTATCAGCCTGCGCCGCACGTCAACGGTTGAACGTGCCTCGGCATGAAGTAGCATTAGGCAGGAGATTCGCCCGCAGGGTCCGGCGCAGGCCGCCGGACGCCGTGCGGCCCACACGCACCCCGAGCGACGCGTGCTTCACGACCTCTTCGACAAGAACAGCGCCTGGGCCGCCGAGATGGTGCGCCAGGACCCCGACTTCTTCACGCGGCTCGCGACGCAGCAGGCGCCCAAGTACCTGTGGATCGGCTGCGCGGACAGCCGCGTGCCCGCCAACGAGATCGTCGGCCTGCTGCCCGGCGAGCTGTTCGTGCACCGCAACGTGGCCAACGTCGTGGTGCACACGGACCTCAACTGCCTCTCCGTGATGCACTACGCCGTGGAGGTGCTGCACGTGGAGCACATCATCGTGGTGGGGCACTACGGCTGCGGCGGCGTGCGGGCTGCGCTGCGTGACGACCGCATCGGCCTGGTGGACAACTGGCTCCGGCACGTGCAGGACGTGTACTGGAAGCATCGTCCGGAGATCGACGCCATCGCCACCGAGGACGAGCGCGCGGACCGGCTCTGCGAGCTCAACGTGTTCGAGCAGGTGGTGAACGTGAGCCAGACGACCATCGTGCGCGATGCGTGGGCACGGGGACAGACACTCTCGGTGCATGGGTGGCTGTACGACATCCGGGACGGGCTCATTCGCGATCTCTGCATCGACGTGGATTCTCCCCTGGACCCCACCGCGTTCGCGGAGATGGCCCGCACGAGTCCGCCGCGGATGTGGAGCCGGGCCACCTGACGCCCGCGGTGCGTGCTGCGCGCCGGCGCCGCGGGTCTGGCCCCGCGGTGCGGCAGGTATCATGTTGGTGGCATGACGCCCTCAGGCTCCGCTCGCATCGGGACGCGAACAGGCAGGCTCCTGGTCTGCACTGCCCTCGCTGCATGCCGCGCGAGCCCGCGTGAGTTGACAGCGTCGGATGCGCGGCGCCTCGCCCTGCGCGACACGACGTTCCTGAAGCTGTGCGCCGCGCCCCCCGACACGTCGGCGGGCAGCACCGGCGGCTGTGAGTCGAAGGACCAGAGCCGCACCGTCGGCCCGCGGCGCATTCCATGAGCGCCGGCTCGATGATCGACTTCTACGGCATCCGGCGCATCTTCGACGAGCACGGCGTTTCCTGGGAGGTCTGGGAAGCGCATCCTCGCCTCGCCGAGCGCCGCCGCCTCCGCGACCGGCGCATGGCGGCACGCGCGGTGCCGGACCGGCGGCTCGCGACGAGCGAACAGCGGCCGCCGCTGGACCCCAACGATGGCTGGCTGGTGTTCAAGAGCGTGCGTGAGGAGCGCCGCCGCACCCCCATCCCC
Organism: Gemmatimonadota bacterium; assembly: GCA_028287225.1. Lineage (GTDB taxonomy): Bacteria > Gemmatimonadota > Gemmatimonadetes > Gemmatimonadales > Gemmatimonadaceae > AG11. The sequence continues at coordinate 697 of JAQBPZ010000212.1, read as the reverse complement.
CCGGGCTGGGAAACGATGTCCGCCGCCGCCCTGGCCGACGTGCTGCGCAATTCCCGGTCGACCGCGCCGGTGCCCCGCACGCGCCGCTAGGCGCTCACGGAAGCAGCAGCGCGAGCACTTCCTCGCGCGGCACGTCCCCCACGTAATCGGACAGCTCCAGATCCGACACCGCCGCCTCGATGGCGTCGCGCGTGAACGGCAGTCCCGCCAGCCGTCCCTCGAGCGCGCCGACGTCGAGCCGGCCCATGAAGTCGCCGAAGATGCGCACCGTCGAGAGCCGCCCGCCGTGCACGTCCAGACGCACGTCCAGCTCGCCGGCGGGAAAGCGGCGCGAGCGCTGCACGTTGCTCGGCGGATTCTCCCCGTAGTTCCAGGTCCAGCTGCCGTACTTGCTCTCGACGAGGGCGTACACGGCATTCCAGTCCTCGTCGGTGAGCACCACCTGCGGAATGCGCGTGCGGTCGCGCGTTCCGAAGATCCGCTCCACGATCCGCTCGCGCAGCTCCCTCACGTCCAGGGGGGCCGCGAGGAACTCGCTGATGTTCGCGACGCGGCTCCGGATGCTCTTCACGCCCTTGCTCTCCACCTTCCCGGGCCGGGGGCGGAGCGCCGCGGTCACGGCGTCGAGGTCGCTGTCCAGCAGCAGGGTCCCGTGGCTGAACATGCGCGTCGGGAGAGCGAATTGCGCATTGCCGGA
>JAQBPZ010000193.1 GCA_028287225.1 Gemmatimonadota bacterium | reverse complement strand
CCTCCGTGACCTCTGTGGTTGAATGCTCTTCAACAGCGTTTTACCACAGAGGACACAGAGGGCGCGGAGGTGAAATGCCATTCTCTGCGTCCTCGCTGTTCCCTCTGCGACCTCTGCGTTGAAGCAGTTGTGGCAGCAGCATGAACGCAGCGTGACGACCTTCGACGTTGCCGCACGGGTGCTCGGTTCGTACTTTCCGCCATGAGCTACTGCGCGCGTGAGTGTGTATCCCGGTCCAGCATGGTCGGCGAGTGATGGACGACGCCGGCGCGCGGCCGCGCGACCGCGGGGCGTTTCCCCCGACGCGCAAGAGCCTCGGGCAGCACTTCCTGACCGACCGGCGCATCCTCGGCCGCATCGCCGACGCGCTGCACCTCACGGGCTCGGAGACGGTGCTGGAGATCGGGCCGGGCCGCGGCGCGCTCACGGACATCCTCGCCGAGCGCGCGGGCCGCCTGATCGCCATCGAGTACGACCGCGCGCTGGCCGAGATCCTTCGCGAGCGGTATGCGCGGCGCGGCAACGTGCTCATCGCCGAGGCGGACGTGCTCACCGTGAACCTCGGCGAGCTGGCGGCGGGCCCGTACGTGCTGATCGGCAACGTGCCGTACTACATCACCACGCCGATCCTCTTCCACGCGCTGGTGCCGCCGCGCGCGGACCGCGCCGTGTACCTGGTGCAGAAGGAAGTGGCGGACCGGCTCGTGGCCTCGCCGGGGAGCAAGGAGTACGGCGCGCTCACGGTCAACGTCGCCGCGGTGGCGCGCGCCGAGTCGCTCTTCAAGGTGCCCGCCGGCGCCTTCTCGCCCCCGCCGAAGGTGGAGAGCGCCGTGGTGCGCATCACCCCGCACGCGACGCCGCTCGTCGCGCCCGAGGAAGAGCGGCCCTTTCGCACGCTCGTGCAGAACGCCTTCGGAATGCGGCGCAAGCAGATGCGCCGCGTGCTGCGCTCGATCTACAATCTCGACGTGGAGGCGGCGGACGCACTGCTGGCCCGCGCGGGGATCGAGGGAGAAGTGCGGCCCGAGACGCTCAGCCCGCAGGATTTCGCGCGGCTGCTGAGAGCTGTTTGATGCCGGGCGGCGCGTGCCTTCGGCACGACGCCTTGGCGGGCGTGTCGCGCAGCGACCGCGAGCGCCCGGTTACTCCCTGTTCGTCAGCGCGAAGCTCAGTCCTTCCAGCTCCATCGCCATGTTCACCGTCTTCACGGTGACGTCGGACGGGGCGTGCAGGGACATCGGGGCGAAGTTGAGGACGGCCTTGATGCCTGCGTACACGAGGCGGTCGAGGACGGCCTGGGCGCCCTCGGCGGGGATGGCGAGCACGGCGATGTCGGGGTGGTCGGCCGCCACGTCGCGCTCGAGCCGGGCGATGTCGCGGATCTCGATGCCGTCGAGCCGGCCGCCGACCTTGTCGGGGTTCGTGTCGTACGCGGCGACGATCGTGAAGCCGCGCTGCTTGAAGCCGCGGTACTGGGCGAGCGCCGCACCGATCTTTCCCGCCCCGACGATCACGACGCGCCACTCGCGGCCAAGCCCGAGGATCTCGCGCAGCGCGGTGGCGAGCTCCGGCACCGAGTAGCCGAGCCCCCGCTTGCCGAACGACCCGAAGAAGGAGAGGTCCTTCCGCACCTGCGCCGACGTCGTGCCCCCGCGGCGGGCGAGCTCGTCGCTGGAGACGGTCGCAAGCCCCCGACCCTCGAATTCCTCGAGGAACCGGAGGTAGATGGACAGGCGTCGGACGGTGGAGTCGGCGATGCGCTTCACGTGGGGGATCGGGGCTTGTGAATTCCTTCACAAGCTAGTGGCGGCCGTCGTGGGGCACCAGCGGGATCCGTGTCGAACGTCGCCACAGTAGCCCCCGGCCAGGGAAACGGCTTATGTTCGGGTGAGTCGGGAGTCAACAGATTGTTACTCGTCACGCAGATGAAGGATTCGCCGTGAGCAGTGAGCAGGAGAGGGACGGCCGGCCAGTCGACCCGGTGAGCGGAACCCGGCTGGAGCCGTTCGCCACGTCCGGCGTGTCCACGCGGGCGGAGCAGGGCCTGCTGGCCGAGCGTGCAGCCGACTACCTGAAGGCGGGCCCGGCCGACGCGCGCGCATTGATCGCCAGCGTCTGCCAGCTCTCGTCGCTGCCGGCCGCGGTGGCCGAGCACATGGCGTACACGCTGCTGGCGGAGCATCCGCGGTTCGTGCGCACCCCGGACGGCGCGTGGCGGCTCTCCGAGCCCGCGCCGCCGGCCTGGCGGCAGCCCGCCGTGGCCGACGAGCCCCTGCTCTCGGAGCTGTCCTTCGCCGTGGTGGATGTGGAGACGACCGGCGGGCGGCCTGACACCGGCGACCGGATCACCGAGATCGCGGCGGTGACCGTCCGGGACGGGCGCGTCGTGGACGTCTTCGAGACCCTCGTGAACCCGGAGCGCTCCATCCCGCCGTTCATCACCCGGCTCACGAACATCTCCTGGGAGATGGTGCGCGAGAAGGCACCCTTCCGCGACGTGTGCGAGCACGTGCTGCGCGCGATCGACGGCCACGTGTTCGTCGCCCACAACGCGAGCTTCGACTGGCGCTTCGTGAGCGCCGAGGTGTCCCGCGCCACCGGTCGCGAGCTCACGGGCCGGCGCCTCTGCACGGTCCGGCTCGCGCGGCGCCTGCTGCCGCAGCTGCGCTCGCGCTCACTCGACTACGTCGCGCGGCATTACGGCGTCGAGATTCCCGAGGGCATGCGTCACCGCGCGGCGGGCGACGCGCTCGCGACGGCGCACTGCCTGCTGCGGCTGCTCGAGGATGCGCGCGGCCACGGCTGCGAGCGGTGGTCGGACCTGGAGCGCTTCCTCTCCACGGGAAGCACGACCCCGAAGAAGCGTCGGCCGCGTCGTCCGCTCTCCGGGCTGCCGGCGCCGGTGAGCCGGGACACCACGGCGTGAGGGGCGCTTGCGGTGAGCGGTTGGCGGTGAGCGGTCCGGCCTCGGGACGCTTCGACCGCCGACCGCTCACCGCAAACCGCAAACGCCCTTAGGTTCTACCTCATGCCTCTTCTCCCCCTCGTCCAGAGCCGGCTCCTCGGCGGCATTCGGGTCCACGCGCTTCAGGCGGGCCTCCAGCAGCTCGATGGCGGCGCGATGTTCGGCGTGGTGCCCAAGACGCTCTGGGAGCGCAAGATTCCCGCGGACGCCCGGAACCGGATCCCGCTCGGCATGCGCTGCCTGCTGATCGACCATCCCGATGGCCTGGTGCTCGTGGACACCGGCGCGGGCAACAAGGAGCCGGAGAAGTTCTACGGCATCTACGGCATCGAGAACGGCCCGGTGGGCGACGTGGGGCCGACGCAGCTCGAGAGCGCGCTGGCGGAGGCGGGCTACCGCGTGGACGACGTGACGATGGTCATCAACACCCACCTGCACTTCGACCACGCCGGCGGCAACACCCGCCGCGGAGAGGCCGGCGACGCGGTTGCGAGCTTCCCGAATGCACGCTACGTCGTCCGGCGGGGCGAGTGGGACTGGGCCCACCGGACGAACGAGCGCACCTCGGCCAGCTACTTCGCGCACAACTACGAGCCGCTGGAGCAGTCGCGGCAGCTCGAGCTGGTGGACGACGACGTGGAGCTGCTGGCGGGCCTCACCCTGCGGCGCACGCCGGGCCACACGCCGCATCACCAGAGCGTGCTGCTGGAGTCGGAGGGCGAGCGCCTGCTGTACCTGGCGGACGTCTGCCCCACGGCGGCACACGTCCCGCTGCCCTGGATCATGGGCTACGACGTGGAGCCGCTCGTGACCCTCGAATCCAAGCGCCAGCTGTGGGCGGAGGCGGTGGACGAGGGATGGACGGTGATGTTCGAGCACGACGCGACGACGGCGTGGGCGAAGATCGTGGCGGAGGGGAAGGGGTATGGGGTGGAGCGCTGAACGGCGTTGGCGGTTTGCGGTGAGCAGTTGGCGGTAGAAGCGTCCCGAGGTCTGACGGCTACCCGTTAACCGAAAACCGCCAACGCCGTTGCTGTCTCGCCTTGACATCCCGCCCGTACCGCCTAACTTCCTTCCTGACAACTAGCTAAGTGATCCTGCTTCGTGCGGGATCCACCCTCTGGCCCTCGCATCGTCGCGAGGTGTGCTGCAGGAGTCCGGATTCAATGTGCGGCCACCTGCCCAGGGCGGGGAGCCGCGTGTCGTGCGGACTCTTCATTCCAGAAGGTCCGCTTTTTTGTTCTCCTTCTTCGAGGCTACGAGTATTCAGGACACAACGAAGCGCGTGCGGGTCAATCGCATGATCCGCATCAGCCCGGTCCGCGTGATCGGGGCCGATGGCTCGCAGCTCGGGATTCTCGAGGTGGACGCGGCGCTCCGGATGGCGGAAGAAGCCGGCCTGGACCTCGTGGAAGTCGCCGCCACCGCTCGGCCGCCCGTGGTCCGCATCATGGACTACGGCAAGTACAAGTTCGAGATGGCCAAGCAGGCGCGCGTGGCGAAGAAGAAGCAGCACGTCATCGAGCTCAAGGAAGTGAAGTACCGTCCCGGCATCGACGACCACGACTTCGACACGAAGACGCGGCACGCGCGGCGGTTCCTCGAGGAGAAGAACAAGGTGAAAGTGACCATGATGTTCCGTGGTCGCCAGGTGGCCCATCCGGAGCTCGGGCAGCAGGTGCTCGATCGGGTGAGCAGCCAGCTGTCGGACATCGCGAAGATCGAGAGCGCGGGCCGGCTCGAAGGGAAGTCCATGACGATGATCCTCACGCCCAAATAAGGCGAGCATTCAATGCCGAAGATGAAGACCCACAAGGGCGCCTCGAAGCGGTTCCGGTTGACCGGGACCGGCAAGGTGAAGCGCTACAAGGCGTTCAAGAGCCACATCCTGACCAAGAAGACCTCGAAGCGGAAGCGGAACCTGCGCCGCGCGGGCCTCATCGCCACGAACGGCGAACAGAAGCGCATCAAGCGCCTCATTCAGGCGTAACCGGAGCACACTATGCCACGCGCCGTATCGAACGTCCCGCGCCTCAAGCGCAAGAAGCAGATCCTCAAGCACGCCAAGGGCGCCTTCGGCGCTCGCTCCAAGCTGTGGAAGGCCGCCAAGGAAACGGTCGAGCGCGGCTGGGTCTACGCGTACCGGGATCGCAAGGCCAAGAAGCGCGACTTCCGCAAGCTGTGGATCGTCCGCATCAACGCGGCCGCCCGCCAGCACGACATGAGCTACAGCGTCTTCATCAGCGGCCTCTCCAAGGCCGGCATCGAGATCGACCGGAAGATCCTCGCCGATATCGCCGTCCGCGATCCGGTGGCCTTCGGCATGATCGCCGACCAGGTGCGCGCCGCGCTCAACGCTGCGTAATTAGTTTCCCGAACGGGGCATCGGCGGCGGCGCGACCTCGGTTGCGCCGCCGTTCTGTCATCCCGCACGAGCGACGCGCGCGCCGGCATCGACCGACCTGATCGTACGGCGCGCGCCACGAACGACCCGAACCTCAGTCCGATGACTCCCGAGATCACCACGCCTGACCAATACGAGAGCCGCGCTGACGAGATCCATCGCGACGGCCTCGAGGCATTCTCCGGCGCCGCCGACGCGGACGAGCTGGAGCAGGCACGCATCGAGTATCTCGGCGACAAGCGCGGCAGGATCCTCGTGCTGCAGAAGGCGCTCGGCGCGCTGCCGCCCGAAGCGCGCCGCGAGGCAGGACGCCGGTTCAACGAAGTGAAGTCCGCGCTCGTCTCGGCGCACAGCGAGCGACAGACGGCCTTGAGGAGCACGGCCGCGACGCGCCCCGCCCTCGACCTGACGATGCCCGCGCGCACCCAGTGGGCCGGCGGAAAGCACCCCGTCACGCTCGTCATCGACGAGATCGTCGGGATCTTCCGCGAGCTCGGCTTCACCGTCGCCCTCGGCCCCGAGAGCGAGTCGGAGTGGTACAACTTCGGCGCGCTCAACTTCCCGGCCGACCATCCGGCGATGGACCTGCACGACACCTTCTACCTCGGCGACGGCGCGCTCCTGCGCACGCACACGTCGCCGGTGCAGGTGCGCACCCTCCAGCGCCATGCGCCGCCGATCCGGATCCTCGCGCCGGGCAACGTCTTCCGGCGCGATCCCTTCGACGCGAGCCATGCACCCGCCTTCGCGCAGCTGGAAGGGCTCGCGGTGGACGAAGGCATCTCCTTCGTGGACCTGAAGTCGACGCTCACGCTCTTCGCGCGCCGCTTCTTCGGCGCCACGACGCGCACCCGCTTCCGCCCGAGCTTCTTCCCGTTCACGGAGCCGTCGGCCGAGATGGACGTGGAATGCCAGCTCTGCAAGGGGGGCGGCTGCTCGGCATGCAAGGGCACGGGGTGGATGGAGATCATGGGGTCTGGCATGGTGCATCCGAGCGTGCTCGAAGCCGCGGGCATCGACAGCGAGCGGTACACCGGCTGGGCCTTCGGCATGGGCCCCGGCCGCATCGCCATGCAGCGCTACGGGCTGCCCGACATCCGCCTGCTGTACGACTCCGACGTCAGGTTCCTCTCGCAGGTGTCCGAATGAACGTCTCCGTCGCCTGGCTCAACGCATTCGCCGACAGCGGCCGCTCTGCGGCCGAGTTGCGCGACCTCATCACGGCGCATACCGCGACCGTGGATGAGCTGGTCGCGCTGCGCGAGGACCTCGCGCCGATCGTCGTTGCGCGCGTCGTGGAAGCGGCGCCGCATCCGGACTCCGACCACCTGCACGTCACCAGGGTGGACATGGGCACCGGCGAGCTGCTGGACGTGGTGTGCGGTGCGCCGAACGTCACCGCGGGAAAGCTGTACCCCTTCGCGCCCACCGGCACGGTGATGCCCGGCGGGCTGAAGATCGAGAAGCGCAAGATCCGCGGGAAGACGAGCAACGGCATGCTGTGCTCCGCGCGCGAGCTCGGGTTGGGGCAGGAGCACGACGGCATCATGGAGCTTCACCTCGACGTCGCGCCCGGCACCCCCTTTCTCCGGGCAATGCCGGTGGGCGACGCGCGGCTCGTGGTGGACGTGCTGCCCAACCGGCCGGACCTGCTCTCGCACCTCGGCGTGGCGCGCGAGGTTGCGGCGGTCACGGGGATGCCGATGCATCTTCCGGACATCGGCACGGCGGCCATCGCGATCCCGGCGCCGAAGCGCTTCCGCCGCGCGGGCAACGCCGGCGGCATCGTGATGCACCTGGAAGACGCGAAGGTCGCGTCGCGCTACATGGGCGTCGTCGTACGCGGCGTCACCGTGGGCGAGAGCCCGCAGTGGCTCGTCGACCGCCTCGCGGCGGTCGGCTCGCGGTCAATCAACAACATCGTGGACGCCACCAACTACGTGCTCCACGAGCTCGGACATCCCACCCACGCGTTCGACCTGGGCAAGTTCGACCCCGAGCCGCAGGCGCCGGAGAAGACGGTCGTTATCCGGTCGGCCAAGGCGGGCGAGACCCTCGTGACGCTCGACGGCGTGACGCGCACGCTCACGCCGGAGATGACGGTGATCGCCGACTCGGTGCGCCCGGTGGCGATCGCGGGGGTGATGGGCGGGCGCGACACCGAGGTGGATGCCGCCACCACGGACATCTTCGTGGAAGTCGCGGTGTTCGATCCGGCGCGGACTCGGCGCACGCGGCGGCTCGCCGGCCTGTCCACCGACGCGAGCTACCGGTTCGAGCGCGGCGTGGATGCGGCACAGGCGCCGCAGGTGCTGGACCGCGTGGCCTCGCTGATCATCGCGCTGGCGGGCGGCAGCGTCACGACCGCGCCGGTGGACCTGTACGCGGGCGAGCCGCCGCGCACGCCGGTCATCCTGCGCAGCTCGCGGCTCGCGCGCCTGCTCGGCGTGCCGCTTCCGGCGGATCAGGTGG
>JAQBPZ010000197.1 GCA_028287225.1 Gemmatimonadota bacterium | reverse complement strand
TCGATCAAGTGGGTAAACACGGCCGTGGCCGCGGACCAGTAGAGGGGCATGACGTGCACGGCATTCTGCCCACGGGTCACACCCGTCGGCTCCTTGGCTTCACTTTCCACGGAATCCTCGCTCCGGTCCGGACGCGCATCGCGCGCCGCTGAGTTGTCAAACGTGGAGGAAAGATAGCGTGCCCGGGAGTCTGGCGGGACCTCATATCGATGCCAGCCTCGTCTGTCACTTGTGGCGCGGTGGCGTACGCGAATGCCGGCGAATGGGCAGCGGATCTGCGCGAATGACCAGCCACAGCTCGTTCAGGGGGGTGTCGATCGCGGCAATTCGCCTCGCATTCGGGGAAATTCGCGTACGCCAATAGGCTCAGGCGACCGGCGCGCGCGGATGATATACTTTCGGGGGCAGCCAGACTCCTCCCACCCCCAGGCGCCGTGATCACGACGATCGTCCTCATTCGTGCCGAGCCGTCCTCCATTCCCGTGACGGCGCAGTACCTGGCCGACATCGACGGCGTGACCGACGTCTACTCCGTGAGTGGCGACTGGGATCTCGTCGCCATCGTCAAGGTGCCGGAGTACGACCAGATCGCGCGGGTGGTGACGGAGGCCTTCCCGAAGTGTCCCGGGCTGCAGCGGACCCAGACGCTCACCGCCTTCCGCGCGTACTCGAAGCGGGACCTGCAGCAGGCGTGGGACATCGGGGTGGAGTAGAGCGGGAGTCCAGGGATCAGGGATCAGGGATCAGGGATCAGGAACTGCCCGGGACGCCACTCGGACCGGTGTCACCCCGCACGAGCGCCGCGAGTGTCCCTGCATCGCGTCCCGTGCGCGTGGCCGGCCCCCGGCACGGGAGAGGATGTCCCGACACTCGGTCGCTGTGCTCCCTCCTCGGGTATGACGGCCTCCCGGGACGCCACATGCCGACACGCGGGCCGACAGCTCGAGCGGCGCGCGCAGTTCCCAATCCCTGATCCCTAATCCGAGTCCCCTTTCACGTCCGCGCACCAGCTGTTGATGCCGCGGGCGGTTTCGCGCCACCGGCCGCCGGTGAACTGCATGATCAGCAGAAAGCTCTCGCCCCCCTGGCGCCAGCCCTCGAGCAGCAGCTCGTCGATGCCGTCACCGGTGAGGTCCACGTGATCGATGAGGCGGCGGAACTCCGGCTCGCTGTCGGTGGCGGCGTGCGCGAAGGTGCTGGCGTAGCCGTCCACGCCGATGTCGGCCAGCGCGAAGACGTGGCGCGGGTGCGGGCTGCTTCCGCCGCCCTTCTCGTTGTACGACACCGCCAGCGTCGGCCGATCGGTCGCGCCGGTCGCGATGGCGAGGCTCAGCAGCTCGAGCTCGTCGCGTGCGCTGCGGGTGAGGCCCGCGCGCTGGGCGGCCCGGGCGGCGAAGGCGCGCGCGCTGTCGACGTCGACGGCGGTGGGCGCCGGCCGTGGCGTGCCAGCGGCCAGCGTCGCGCTCGTGGCGATGAGCTCGGGCTGGCCCGCGGCGCCGGTATCGGATGAGAGCGTCACCGCGCCCAGCGGGCGCAGCGACCGGCAGCCCGGGAGCTTGTAGAGGGGATCGGGCTCCGTCCACATGCCGCGGCGCACCGTGCCCTCCCTGAGCGCCACCCCGTCGTGATAGACGGGAATGCTGGTGCCGGGCGCGAAGTAGAGGGTGTCGAAGCCGCGCCAGCCGGCGGAGTCGAGGGTGATGGGGGTGATGCGGCTCCCCGCCACGGTCGCGACCGGGAGGAGGCGCCGGTCGCCACGCTCGCCGAAGAGCAGGAAGAGCGTGGTCGGCTTGCCGGCGAGGCTGGTGGCGCGGGGCTGCGGCGCCCGGACCACCTGCTTGTCACATGCGGCTGCGGCCGTTAGGATGCCAGCGAGGGCCGCCCTCCCGAACATCGCCCGTAGGCGGTGGGGAGCGGATCGAGGACCGGCGCCGGTTGGCGTGGTCCGCTTCCCTCGCGTCCTGTGGAGTGTCGGGTGCATACGAGTCCGGTGAGCGATCCTGCCCTGAACGTGCGCATGCTGCAGCGCCGGCTGGCGACGCTGCTGCCGGAGGCGCGGCCGGCGCGGGTGGGCGAGAGCACCCTCGAGCTCGCCATGCAGGGGTCTGACGCCCCACGGCTGATCAGCGCAACGGTGCTGGAGGGCGGGGACCTGCGTGCCCGCCGGATCTTCGACCCGCCGGAAGTCGCCTTCCAGGCCTTCCTGGACGGCACCCAGCGCAGCGAGGTGGTGAGCCACCTGGGGCCGGCGCCGATCATCATGGGCCACGCCGCGGCGGTCATTCGCGAGCGCCGGAACCGCCGGATGCACACGTGGGGCGTTCCGCTGCGCGAGTCGCGGCTGTACGCCCCGCGCGGGCTCATGTCGTCGCATGCCTGGGAGGTGCTGGCGGCGGTCGCCGGGCCGCAGCTCGTCGACACCACGGACAGCCTGGACGAGGCGGGCACGCACCCGTTCGCGCTCCGGGATGCGGCGGTGCACAGGGTGCAGGCGCACCGCGAGTCGCTGGAGCAGCGGCTGGCCGAGCGATGGTGCTCCCTCGTCCGCCAGCCGCTGTTCATCGACGGCGGGATCAGTGGCAGCGAGGCGGTGGCGGTGTCGGGCTGCACGGTGGGGGTCGTGAAGAGCCACCGGACGCTCTATGCCGAGGGCGAGGCCCTGGCGGCGATCCTCGGGCTGGCGCACCGCGAGCGCTCCAGCGTGTTCCGCATCACCTCGCCCAGGCGAACGACGGTGGCGAGCTGGTATCTGCGCCTGCGCGACCCGCGGGATCGCGACCCGATGTG
>JAQBPZ010000182.1 GCA_028287225.1 Gemmatimonadota bacterium | reverse complement strand
ACGGCCCGCGCATCCACGGGCTCGCGCGGTCGAAGGTGGAGCTCGCGGAGATCGTCGTGAACGCGCTCCGCCGCGCGGGGCTGTTCGAGGAGGTGAAGGACCGGCTCGGCGAACCCGGGACCAGCCTCTCGGGCGGGCAGCAGCAGCGGCTCTGCATCGCGCGGGCGCTCGCGACGGCGCCGCACGTCCTGCTGCTCGACGAGCCGACCGCCTCGCTCGACCCGATCAGCACCCAGAAGGTGGAGGAGCTCGTGTATGGGCTCCGCGAGAGCATGACCGTCATCATCGTGACCCACAACATGCAGCAGGCGGCGCGCGTCTCGGACCGCACCGTGTTCATGCTCGCCGGCGAGCTGGTGGAGGTCGCGCCCACGCGCACGCTGTTCACGGCGCCCGCGGACTCGCGCACCGAAGCGTACATCACCGGGCGGTTCGGGTGAGCGCCGCCGTCGAGGCACGCCCGGGAGATCCGCCGGAGTCGCACCGGGGACAGATCGACGTGGAGGCGTTCGACTTCTGGTACGGGAAGTCGCAGGCGCTGTGCGGCATCGACCTGGCCATCGCGCCGCGCGCCGTCACCGCGCTCATCGGCCCGTCGGGCTGCGGGAAGTCCACCTTCCTGCGGTCCATCAACCGCCTGAACGAGCTCATTCCGGGTGTGCGCCACGCCGGCCGCATCCTGCTGGACGGGGACGACATCCACGCGCGCGGCGTCGACGTGGTCACGCTGCGGCAACGCGTCGGCATGGTCTTCCAGCGGTCGAATCCCTTTCCCCGCTCCATCTACGACAACGTCGCGTACGGTCCCCGCATCAACACCCGGCCGTCCCGTGCGGCGCTCGACGGCATCGTGGAGTCCGCGCTGCGCCGGGCCGCCCTGTGGGACGAGGTGAAGGACCGCCTTCGGGGGAGCGCACTCGCCCTCAGCGGCGGGCAGCAGCAGCGGCTGTGCATCGCGCGCGCGCTCGCCAACGATCCGGAGGTGCTGCTGCTCGACGAGCCGGCCTCCGCCCTGGACCCGATCGCGACGCAGAAGGTGGAGGAGCTGGTCTACGAGCTCAAGCGCGAGTTGACCATCGTGATCGTGACCCACAACCTGCAGCAGGCGGCGCGGATCTCCGACAACACCGCGTTCTTCTACCTCGGCAAGCTCGTCGAGGTGGGAGACACCCAGCGGCTCTTCACGAGCCCGCGCGAGGAGCGCACCGAGGCGTACATCACCGGGAGATTCGGATGAGCCCCACGGACACACCATTTCGGCATTTCCACGACCAGCTCACCGCCCTCAACCGGCGGCTCCTCGCCATGTCGGAGAAGGCGGAGGCGCTCGTGGAGCTCTCGGTGGAGGCGCTGCTCACCCGCGACACGCACAAGGCGCAGGCGGTGATCGACGCCGACAGCGAGCTCGATGCCATGGAGCTGGAGCTCGAGGGCGCGGCGCTGGAGCTGCTGGCGCTCCAGCAGCCCATGGCGCGCGACCTCCGGTTCATCGTGAGCGTCATCAAGGTCACGAGCGATCTCGAGCGCGTCGGCGATCACGCCGTGAACATCGCCCAGGCCGTTCAGCGCGTCGTGTCGCTCGCCGCCACGATGGCGCCCGATCCCTCCATCGAGGACATGGCGCGCCGCTCGCGCGCGATGCTCGCCGACGCCATCAGCGCCTTCCTGCGCGCCGACGGCACCCTGGGCCGCGACGTGATCGCGCGCGATGACCAGGTGGATGCCCTGCACGAGTCGGTGTTCCGCATCCTGCTCACGCACATGATGGGCGACGCGCGCACGATCAACACGTGCCTCGAGTACCTGCTCGTGAGCCGCAACCTCGAGCGCGTCGCCGACCTCGCGACGAACATCTCCGAAGACGCCGTCTTCCTCGCCGAGGGAAAGAACATCAAGCACTCGGGCGGCTGAGTTCTCGCCGCACTTGCCGTTCAGCGTACGCGAATCTCCGCGGCTTCGTGACGTACGCGAATCTCCGCGAATGGTGAACGACGATCGCCGCGATTCCGCCGGTTGAGACATGACTGAGAGATGCAGGAGCTCGGGTTTAGCAGTTGTCCCGACACGCCTGATCGCGGAAATTCGCTCCCCATTCGCGGAGATTCGCGTACGCCAAAAGGCAGGCGGGATTTACTGAATCGTCCCGAGGCGAGTGCAGCACCCCTCACCCCCCGGGCGACCGCCACGAAACGGTCGTGCACCGCGCATGTCGCGATCGTGTCACGAGTGTGTCCGACCGGTTCTCCGCGTCGCGAGCACGTGTGATAGTTCAGGGGACCCTCACACCGGACGGCACATGACCCGACTTCCGCTCTATCTCGTTGCCCTCTCGCTCGCCGCCGCCTGCGGCGACGGCTCCAGGAAGGAGGCGGGCACGCCCGCGCAGCAGGCCACCACCTCGGGCTCCGATCTGACCGGCGCCGGCGCCACGTTTCCGAACCCGCTCTACAGCCGCTGGTTCGCGGACTACGCGAAGGCCACCGGCGTGAAGATCAACTACCAGCCGATCGGTTCCGGCGGCGGTATCCGGCAGCTCAGCGAGCAGACGGTGGACTTCGGGGCCACGGACGCCCCGATGTCCGATGCCGAGCTGGCGAAGGCGAAGGGCGGCCCGGTGCTGCACATCCCGACCGCGCTCGGCGCCGTGGTGGTCACGTACAACCTGCCCGGGCTAACGCAGCCGGTGAAGCTCGATGGCCCCACCATCGCCGCGATCTTCCAGGGGCAGATCACCCGCTGGAACGACCCGCGCATTGCCGCGCTCAACCCGGGTCTCCAGCTTCCGGCGAGCGACCTCCTGGTGGTGCACCGCTCCGATGGGTCGGGCACGAGCTACGTGTTCACGGACTACCTCGCGAAGGTCAGCCCCGCGTGGGCCACGAAGCCCGGCCGCGGCAAGGAAGTGCAGTGGCCCGTGGGTCTCGGCGCCAAGGGCAACGAGGGCGTCGCCGGACAGGTGAAGCAGACGCCCGGCGCCATCGGCTACGTGGAGCTGGCGTACGCGACGCAGAACAAGCTCGCCACGGCGGAGCTCAAGAACGCCAACGGCGAGTTCGTCGCTCCCACCATCGCGTCGGTCACCGCCGCGGCGGCCGGTGCGGCCGCGTCGCTACCCCCCACCACGGACTATCGGGTCTCGGTCGTGGACGCGGCGGGGGCCGGGGTGTACCCGATCTCCAGCTTCACCTGGATCATCGTGTACCAGAAGCAGGCGGACGCCGCCAAGGGCAAGAAGCTCACGGACTTCCTGCGCTGGGCGATCACCGAAGGCCAGTCCCGCTCGGCGGCGCTGGACTACGCCCCGCTCCCCGAGGCCATGCGCACGGGGCTCACGCAGCGCATCGGGACGATTCAGTAGATCCCGCCTGCCTTTTGGCGTACGCGAATTTCCGCGAATGGGAAGCGAATCTCCGCGAATGGACATGTTGGGGTAACTGCTGCACCCCAGCTGCTTTCCTCATGTCTTAGCGGCGGAATCGCGGCGATCGCCCTTCACCATTCGCGGAGATTCGCGTACGCCAAGAAGGCTACGCATCACGCACCAGGCACCAGCTCGTGGCGCACCGGCCCCGGATGCAAAATGCCGGACGGCGCGATGGCAGTCCGGCATTCGGCCACGTCACCCGGTCATGCGACGGCTACCCCAGGTGCACGATCCGCGAGAGGATCCAGTACGACAGCGCCGCCATGAGCGCCGATGCGGGAATCGTCAGGA
>JAQBPZ010000169.1 GCA_028287225.1 Gemmatimonadota bacterium | reverse complement strand
GCCACCAGGAGGACGGCGAGGCGAGGGGTGATGCGCGACATGGCGGGCTGGGAAGGGGAAGCGTGCGGGTTCCGCGAGCGAAAGCTAACGCCGACCGGGGGGTGCGGCGAGCCGTGCCGGTGGCCCGTCCCGTGCCATAAGGCGGCGCGCCCGGAGTGGCACCGGACGTGACCGCCATCTACCCTTCGTAATGCTCACAACCCTGCTCGGTCGGGCGCTGCTCGCGCTCGCCCTGCTCCAGAGTGGTCCGCAGATCCCCGCGCCGCGCGGGCTCGTGAACGACTTTGCCAACGTCGTCCCGGCCGCATCGGCGGCGCGGATGGAGCGAGTCGCGCAGGACGTGCGTGACAAGTCGCGCGGCGAGATCACCGTGGTGACCCTGGGCGACCTGGCCGGCCGCGACCCGCAGGAAGTGGCGCTGCGCATCGGGCGCGAGTGGAAGGTGGGCAACATGGCCGCCGTCGGGGACCGGTCGCGGAACGCCGGCATCGTGATCCTCCTGGTGCCCAAGGAGACGTCCAGCGACGGGCGCGGGCACTGCCGCGTGGAAACGGGGCAGGGCGCGGAGGGGTTCATCACGGACGCCACGTCGGCGGAGATCTGCCGCGAGGCGACCCCCGCCTTCGCGCAGCGCGACTATGGCACCGGGCTGGAGCTGGTGACGCTGCGCGTGGCGCAGCGGTATGCGCAGGAGTTCGGGTTCACGCTGGACACCACGCTCGAGGTGCCCGCCGCCCTGCCGAGTCGCGCGCCCGTCTCGCGCGGCCGGAGCACCGGTGGCTTCAACCCCGTGCTGCTCATCGTCGTGTTCTTCGTGCTGATGTCGCTGCTCGGGAGCCGCCGGCGCGGGGGGCGGGGCGGGTGCGGGGGCGGTGGCTGCCTCCCGATCTTCCTGCCGATGGGCGGCAGGGGCGGCTTCGGGGGCGGCGGCTTCAGCGGCGGCGGCTTCGGGGGCGGTGGCGGCGGCGGGTTCGGCGGGTTTGGTGGTGGAGGCGGGTTCAGTGGCGGCGGCGGCGGCTCTTCCTGGTAGACCGACATGGCAACGATGACCCTCGATGATCTCGTGACCCAGCTCCGGTCCGCCTACGGCGACCGGCTCTCGACCGTGGTGCTGTACGGGTCGGCGGCCGGCGGCCAGCAGACGCGGCGCTCCGACTACAACATCCTGCTCCTCCTCGACCGGATCGACGCGAGCAGCCTCGCGGCCGCGTCGGCGGTGGCGCGGGCATGGCGCGACGCGGGCAACCCGCCACCCATGACGATGACGCTGGAGGAATGGGGCGGCTCCGCCGACATCTTTCCGATGGAGTACGCCGATATCCTGGAGCGGCACCGGGTGCTGTACGGCACCGCGCTGGAGCCGGTGCAGGTGTCCATGGACAACCTCCGGCTCCAGCTGGAGCAGCAGGCGATGGGCAAGCTCCTCCAGCTTCGCCAGGGCGCGCTGCTTGCCGGCACCGACGGCAAGCGGCAGTCGGAGCTCATCGCGGCCAGCCTGAGCACGATGCTGGTGCTGTTCCGCGCGGTGCTCCGCCTGCATGGCGACCGACCGCCCGAGGACAGTACCGCGCTCGCGCAGCGGGTGGGCGTGCTGGCAGGGTTCGACGCCGCGCCGTTCGCGAGCGCGGTGCTGCATGCGCGGGGCACCAACAAGCTGGCTGACGCGGGCGCGGTGTTCGCCGGCTACCTGGAGGGCATCCAGCGCCTCAATGCCTATCTCGACCGATATTCGTCGCCGCGATGACCGCGGCAGCTGTTTCTTCCGGCATTCACCGATCTCCCAGGATGACTCTCATGAAACGTCGTTGGCTGGCACTCCTGCTTCCCCTCGCCCTCACGGGCTGCGGTTACAACACGATCCAGACGCTCGACGAGCAGGCCAGTGCGGCACAGGGGCAGATCGAGGTGCAGCTCCAGCGCCGCGCCGACCTGATCCCGAACCTCGTGCAGACGGTGAGGGGCTACGCGCAGCATGAGGAGGCGGTGTTCACCCAGGTGGCGCAGGCACGCGCCGGCGTGCTCGGCGCGGTGCAGGGACACGACCCGCAGCAGATGGCCGACGCCAACGCGCAGCTCACCGGCGCGCTGGGCCGGCTCATCGCCGTGGCCGAGGCGTATCCGACGCTCAAGGCGGACGCGGGCTTCCTGCGGCTCCAGGACGAGCTGGCGGGCACCGAGAACCGGATCGCCGTGTCGCGCACCGACTACAACGGCACGGTGCAGCAGTACAACGCCTACATCCGCCAGTTTCCCGCGGTGCTGATGGCGAAGATGACGGGCGCCAAGGAGCGGAAGTACTTCACCGTGACGAACGCGGCCAACCGCGAGGCCCCGTCCGTGGACTTCTCCCGTCCGGCGCCGGCCGGTGGTGCCGCAACGCCTGCCCCCGCAGCACCGCTCGGCGGCACGCCGCGGCCGTAAGCTCGAGCGTTCCAGAAGGTCGACAGCTTCAACGCAGAGGGCGCGGAGAAAAGCACGAGAGGGCGCGGAGGAGACCTGTGATGGTTCCTCCGCGCCCTCTCTGTTTCCCTCCGCGCCCTCTGCGTTGAAGCTGTCGACCCTACTTCGCCGACTTCTCCGCGCGCGGGAAGAGGCCTTCGCCCTTCACCACCTTCCACCCGGTCGGGTCGAGCGACGCCAGGCCATCGAAGCGCTGCTCGAGCACGGCGCCCGGCGCGCCGAGCTGGGTCCACAGCGCCTGCGCCTTCTGCGGGACGAAGGGGGCGAGCAGGACCGCCTGGCGCGCGAGCTGGCGGACGAGCGACGCCAGCACGTGGTCCAGCGCGCGGCGCCCGTCCTCGTCGTCGCGCTTCGCGATGGCCCATGGCTGCATCGTCTGCACGTACTCGTTGCCGCGCGTCACGCACGCCATGGCGCGGCCGAGCGCCTCGTGCAGCAGGAATCCGCGCGTCCCGTCCATGGCGGCATGATAGGCCGCGATGTCGTGGGCGTCGGCACGGTCGGCCTCGTCGCTGGCGCCCGCGGGCACCACGCCGCCGCGGTACTTCTCCACCATCGCGATCACGCGGCTCGCCAGGTTGCCCCACGAGTTCGCGAGGTCGGAGTTGTAGCGCTCGTCGAACCGCTCCCAGCTGAAGGTGCCGTCGGCGTCGAAGGGCACCTCGCGCAGCAGGAAGTAGCGGAAGGCGTCGGCGCCGTACTTGTCCACGGCTTCATCCAGATCCAGCCGCACGCCGCTGGACTTGCTGAACCGCTCGCCGCCGAACAGCACGAAGCCGTGGCCCCACACCCGCTCCGGCAGCGGAAGGTCCGCCGCCTTGAGCATCGCCGGCCAGATGATCGTGTGGAAGCGGGTGATGTCCTTGCCCACCACGTGCAGGTCCGCCGGCCAGCGCGCGGCCCAGTCGCCCCCGGGAAACCCCGTGGCGGTCAGGTAGTTGGGCAGTGCATCGAACCACACGTACGTCGTCTGCGTCTCGCCCGAGCTGAGCGCGCGCGGAAACGGGATGCCCCACTTCAGGCGCGACCGGCTGGCCGACACGTCGTCCAGCCCGCCCTCGATGAGGCCGAGCATCTCGTTGCGGCGGCTCTCGGGCTGCAGGAAACCCGGCTGGTTCTGGAGCCGGTCCCGCAGGAAATCCGCGTAGCGGCTCAGGCGGAAGAACCAGTTGCGCTCCTCCACCCACTCCAGCGTGCGCGTGGGGTGCAGCACGCACTTCCCCTCCACGATCTCGGCGTCCTGCTTGAACGACTCGCAGCCCACGCAGTACCAGCCCTCGTACGCCTTCTCGTAGAAGTCGTCCGGGTTGTGCTCGAAGATGCGCAGGATGAGCGCCTGCACCCCCGCGCGATGGGCGTCGTCGGTGGTGCGGATGAACTGGTCGAAGGAGATGCCGAGCCGCTCCCACATCGCGCAGAACACCCCGGCCAGCTCGTCCACGAGCGCCTGCGGCGTGACGCCCTGCGCGGCCGCGGTCTGCTCCACCTTCTGGCCGTGCTCGTCCATCCCGATCAGGAAGTGGACGTCGTCACCGCGCAGGCGGCGATAGCGGGCGATCGCGTCGGCGCCGATCTTCTCGTAGGCATGGCCGAGATGCGGTGCGCCGTTGGCGTAGTCGATCGCGGTGGTGAGGAAGTACTTGCTCACTTACTCGTGCGCTCCAGTCGGGTCATCACCCGCGTTGCTCGTTCCCTCGGCGCCCGCGGCTCGATCGCCGCCGGGCCGGTTTCGCCGTCCGCCACGGCGTCCGCGGCGGCGCTGCGAGCGACGCTCGCCCTCGCC
>JAQBPZ010000154.1 GCA_028287225.1 Gemmatimonadota bacterium | reverse complement strand
CAGGGCGGGTCGGTGGTCGCGACGCTGCCGGCCGAGGTGGCGCGGCACCTCTCGGTCGCGCCCGGCCAGGTGCTCCACTGGCGCGAGGCGGCGCCGGGATCCTACCTCGTGTCCGCCATCGATCCCGGCCAGCTTGCCGCGCTCGAGGCCATGGAGGAATCCATCGGGGTGTACCGCGAGATCTTCGCGGCGCTCAGCAGATGAGGGAGCCGGTGTGGCTGGACCTTCCGAGCCTGCACCTGCTGCATGACCGCCAGCTCGAGCTCTTCGGCGGACGGCGCGGCTTCCGCGACGAGGCCGCGGTGGAGGCGGCGCTCTCGGAGCCCCTGACCGCGTGGATCACCGGGCGCGCGTCCGACTTAGAGACCCTCGCGGCCACCTACCTGCACGCCATCGTGCGGGGCCGAGGCTATCGCGATGCCAACCGGCGGTCGGGGCTGGCGGCGATGCTGGTATTCCTCCAGCTCAACGGACGTCCCGTGCGTGCGCCGCAGGCCGAGCTGCTCGCGCTGGTGACGGCGGCGGCGGATGGCGAGGTGGACGTGGACCAGGTCGCGACGTGGCTGCGGGGATACGACGCACCGCTGGCCGGCGGCTGACGATGGATGGAGGGCAACGCACGTCGATCCTGCTCGCCACGTTGCCGGCGGGCAGGATCGACGACCGGCCCCATGGGACCGGGATGTGAGCGGAGCCGCCTAGGGCACGATCGCCGGCCCGGCCCGCAGCGCATTCCACAGCAGCGGGAAGGTGCTCATGGACTGTCCGCGATACTGCGGACGGAAGCCGAAGAGCACCACGTGCCCGCGGCCGCGCTGGACGTCCACCATCGCCGCGCGTCCCGCCAGCTTGCCGGCCCCGAGCAGCCAGCCGCTCGCCAGCGGGTCGACGCCGGCGGCCGGATAGCGCGCGATGGTCGTGGCGCGCGCGCTGTCGGTCACGGCGAACACCGGCGACCCCTCGAACCATACCACGCTCTCCGGGGCGGTCATGCCGGCGGCGAGCGGGCTCGCGCGATCCAGCTCGACCTTCAGCAGGGAGCCCGGTGCATAGAAATCGGAGGGCTTCTCGGTGGCGACGACGTTCTGCACCGGGAGCGAGAGCGCACTGATGGCGTAGTCGCTCGCGTTGTTCAGGGCCACGATCGTGCCGCCCGCGTCGACGAACGCGCCGAGCGCCGCGGCGCCCGCGTCGCCGAGCCCGCCCTTGAGCGAATCCGGATAGCTGCCGGCGGGGCCGCGCGCGATGACGCGCGCGGCCTGGTCCGGAAGGATGATCGCGTCGAAGCGGGCGGCGAGGCCGCCCGCGCGGATGTCACGCGCGGTCACCATGGTGAAGGGCACCTGGTGCTGGTCGAGCACCCAGCGCGTCCACCCCTCGTCCATCGCGGGCGATGCGTTGCGGAAGATCGCGATGCGGCGCGCGGTGCGCCCCGTGAGCCCCGGGGCCGTCCAGGCGATGGGGGGCGTGCTTCCCGACCAGGCCACCTGGTGCGAGCGCGTGCCGCCTTCCAGGCCGGTCGCGTCGCGCAGGGTCACGACGTCGAACCCGTAGAGGAGCGGCAGCGTGTGCGCCACGACGTCGTACGGCCGCTTCGGCGGGCCGCCGGGATACTCGCGGAGGTCGGGGTAGTGCTGCACCTCCAGCAGGGTCTTCGCGAACGCGCCGTACGGCTGCGCGGTGCTGATGAGGTATGCCCCCCGCTGGAACCGCCGCCCCTCGGCGACGAAGTTCTCGTCGGCCTGCCGGACCACCACCTGGCCGCGCTGGAGGATCTGGAGCACGGCGTCGATGGCGGTGTCACGCGCCGGCTGTGCGGGGATCACGATGGTCGCCGGCCAGTCGCCGCGGCCGGATGCGGCCTTGCCCTGCGCGGCGCGCCGCTGCACCTCGGCGTAGCTGCGCAGCCAGAGCGCGCGATCGTCGGCGGCCTGCGCGAGGAGGGCCCAGGACGCCGCCGTCTGGTAGTTCACGATGTCGCCGATGGTCCAGCGGCCGCCGTTCCAGCGCGTGAGGAAGTCGACGCCGGTGGTCTTCGGATCCACGTTGTATCCGGGGCGCAGCGAGTCGAACGCCACGGTGATGGGCGACGCGAGCGCCGCGCTGGCCGTCTCGGTGAGGATGCGGATGGCGCCGTGGTAGTGCTGATAGGCGCGGGCCGGCGTCCAGCCGTCGTACGAGGTGTTGTTGGCGATGCCGGTGAAGCCGTCCGCGGTCATCCGCCAGGTCATCGACTTGCCCATCTGCGCCACGCCGGCCATCAGGATGGGATCGATGTTCGGCTCGATGGGATCCATGTACGGCGGGATGAAGATGCGCGAGCCGGCGGACCCCTGCTGGTGGATGTCGTTGACGATCTGCGGCCGGTACGGCGTGTAGAGCGAGTCCACCACCATCCGCGTCTCGGCCTGCGTGAACGCGTACCAGTCGCGGTTGTTGTCGTGCCCCGTGTAGTGGTGGTAGAGCGTCGGCGGCGACGTTCCCTCCCAGGCGGTGCCGAGCGAGGCACGGTACCAGTCGCCGACGATGTCGACGCCGTCCGGGTTGAGCGAGGGGACGAGGATGACGACGGTGTTGCGGCGGATGTCGCGCGCCTCCGCGTCGTCGGCGGTCACGAGCCGGTGGGCGAGCCGGAGGGGCGTGAGGATGCCGCCGACCTCCGTGGAGTGGATGCTCGACGTCACGAGCACCACCACCTTCGCATCCGCGGCGATGGCGGCGCGGGTGGCGCGGGTGGCGCCCTTCCCGACGCGCGCCGGATCGGCGAGCGCGGCCTGGTCGGCGCGCACGCGGTCCAGGCGCGCGAGCGTCGCGGGGTCGCCGATGAAGGCCGCGATGAATGGCCGGCCGAGCGTCGTGCGGCCGAGGGTGCGCACCTGGATGCGCGGCGACGAGGCCGCGAGCGCATTGAAGTAGCTCACCACCTGCGACCACTGCGGCAGGCGCCGGTCGGCGCCGGGCTCGAAGCCGAGCACCGACGCCGGCGTGGGCACCGCGCGCGCCTGGGCGACGGCGGTGCGGGCAGGGAGCGTGACGAGGAGGGCGACGCCGGCGAAGAGGGCGGCGTGGACGGAGCGTGCGCGCATGAGGTCCGGGAACGGGTTCCGGGTACAGTAACCCGTGCGCGCCGGCGCGGTCAGAGGCGCGGCACGCGGTGATCCGTCAGCGGCGAGCGGCGGTCGTGGTCAGTCGCTCCAGCGCTGGTGGGCGCCACTCGGACGCGCGGCGCGCACCAGCAGGAGCCGAAGGTCCACGTCGCTGAACCGGTGCCACTGGCTGGGCACGGCGTGAAGCCGGTGGCGGACCGCGCCGCTGCGAAACACCAGCCATCCACGGCCGTAGCCGGCCGCCTGCACGGTTCTGCGGTCCGGGGTCTCGCGCGGCATGCTGCGACGGTCGCGCGCCTCGCGCCTGTCGTGCAGCATGGGGTACGCCATCCACACGTCCCAGCGGACTCCGGCCGCGTCGGCGAACGTGCGCACGAGGGTCCTCGCCGGTGCCGGCGAGGCGGGACTCGACACGTCGTCGCGCGGCACGCGCCGGTCGTCGACCAGGGGCACGTCGCGCGCCCGCTCCACGAGGTGCCGCAGCTGGGTGTCGGTCATGAACATCCAGTCGCCGGGCACCGGAGCGATGCGTCGCCGCTCCTCGCTGCTGCGCGCGGCCAGCCATCCACCCTGCGGGATGTCCGATGCGTGCGCCCGGTCCGGCGCGGCAGCGCTGCCGGCGCTGACTTCCCAGAGATCCCAGGTGACGCCGGTGGTGTCGGTGATTCGGCGGGGAGGCATGACGAGGTTGTCCGGCTGAGGGGGCCGCGCGTCATCGCGCACTCGACGACTCGTGCAAATCCTTCGCCAGCAGCGCTCGCTAGCGCGAATGCCGCGCTCTTGACAGGGAATCCGGTGCCTCCATCGTCTGCGTGCGGCGCTCGATCCCATCACCGGCGGAGGTTTCATGGAAAGACACTCGCGTGACTCCCGTACGCTCACCCGGCAGCGCTCGACATGGCGCGCTGCTGCCTTCATGCTGCTCCTCGCCTGCATGCTGGCGCCGTCGGTGGCCGCGCAGAGCCGCGTCGGCAGCGACTCGAGCACGCGCACGCGCCGCTACCGGCACGACCTGCTCTACGGCACGGCGCTCGGCTTCGTCTACGCGGGGGTGGACCAGGCGCGCAACGATCCGCCGGAATGGGGAGGCGGAGGCTCGGGATATGGAAAGCGGCTGGCGTCGAACGTCGGGGAGTTCGTGGTGCAGGAGACGGTGACGGACATCATTGCCGCGGGCATGAACCGCCCGCTCGACTACCAGCGATGCAGCTGTACGGAGACGGGCGCGCGCATCAGGTGGGCGCTTGCATCGGCGGTCACCGACCCCATGCCCAACGGCCGTCGCGCGCTCGCCGTGCCACGCATCGCCGGTGCATACGCCGGCAGCTTCGCGCAGGCGGCATGGCGGCCGGAGACCGCCGGGGGCCGAACACGCGTCGCCCTCGTGAACGGCACCACGTCGCTGCTCATCGGCGCGGGGATCAACCTGTATTACGAGCTGCGATGAGCCGGTCGCGCGGATAGCTGACGACGCTCAGCTCGCACCGAGGCGGCCAGCCAGATGCCGAGCGCGAAACGACGGGGCGCGCTGATGACCTGCGCGCCCCGTCGTGCTCCCTGCGGCATCTCAGTGCTTCACGAGCCCGCCGAGGGTGAAGCGGAACTCCTTCGCCCCGGCGTCCCAGGCCACCGAGTACGTGGTCGGGTGCGAGCCCGCCGACGCCCACTGCGCGGGCTGCGGAATGGACTGCGTCGTGTTGGGGTGCGTCTCGAGATACGCCTTGCTCACCATGGGCTCGAGGAAGATGAACTTCCCGTCCCAGGAGCCGTAGATGAACGTGTTGGTGAATGGCTGCCCGTTGAGCTCCGGCGCCTTCACGTCGGTCCAGTGGACGCCCATCTGCGGCACCGCGCTGGCCGCGATGGGCGCCGGGGGTGGGACATAGCCTGCGGGGACGAACGCGGCAGCGGGCAGGTTGGCCGCCTTTGCCCCGAACTGCGGATCGCTGGGGAGAATCGCCATCTGCGTCGACATGCTCACCTGGTAGAAGTGCAGGTCGAAGTGCGGCTGCCCGTAGAGCTGGGGCGGCTCGTGACCGTTCGGGTTCCACCCGATCTCGGCGTGGTCGAAGCCGGTACCGGCGGCCGCGGCGGGAAGGGGGAGGCTCGCCATGAGCGCGGTGGGGCTTGGCCCGGACACCGTCGTGGGTAGTCCGACGAGCGCGGCCTCGGTCAGCGCGATGCCGAGGGAGCTGGGCGCGCCGTGATCATCCGTCTGGACCCAGGTGCGCGCGGCGCCCTGCCCGAACGCCACGGTGGGCCCGTACGAGAGCGTGGCGAGCGTGGGCGAGGTGTCGTTGCTGCAGCCGACGGCGACGCCGGCGGCGGCGAGGAAGATCACGGCGAGGGTGCGGAGGAGAGTCCTGTTCATGGCCTGGTCCGGAAGGCACACCCGGGAGGTGTGCAGAGAGTGAGGGAGGGCGATACCAGGTCAGCGAGAAAGCCCCGGCGCATTTTTCACGGCGGGTGACGAATCGGCCGTGCCGACCGGCGGCCTGTCTTCCATGGGCGGCGGGGGATAGGATTGCGCGTGCCCCCGGATCTTCGTGCAGAAACGCTCCGCCTCTTCAGCGAGCTGGTCGACCTCGACGCGTCCGCGCGCGACGTCCGGCTGCGCGCCGCCACCGTGGATCGTGCGGTGGCCCACGAGGTGGCGGCGCTCTTCGTGGCCGCGGCCCGATCGGACGATTTCCTGGGCGTCCTTCGGTCGTCGCCCGGCGTCGAGGCACCCGCATCGCTCCGTCCGGGAGAGCTCGTGGCCGGCCGCTACGCCATCGAGCGCCTGATCGGCAGCGGGGCGATGGGCGATGTCTACCTCGCCTCGGACACGCAGCTCCGGCGTCCGGTGGCGCTCAAGTTCCTGCGAGCCGCCGGCGATGCCCTGGATCCCGACCTGGTGGCGCGCTTCCAGGCGGAGTCGCGCGCCGCGGCCCGGCTCGACCATGCGCACGTGGCCACGGTGTACGACGCGGGCGAGGCGACGGGGCGGCAGCTGTACATCGCCATGGCGTACTACCCGGGCGAGACGCTGCGCGAGCGGCTCGAGCGCGCACCGCTGTCCCGGGACGACGCACTGCGGGTCGCCGCACAGGTGGCGGGGGCGCTGGCCGCCGCGCACGCGGCCGGCATCGTGCATCGCGACGTGAAGCCGGCGAACGTGCTGTTCGACGCGGACGGTGGCGCGCGGCTCACCGACTTCGGCATCGCGAAGCTGCTCGGCGACACCGAGGCGGACGGGATGGGGCGGGTGATGGGGACACCCGCCTACATGTCGCCGGAACAGGCGCGCGGAGAGCCGGTGGACGCGTCCGCGGATCTGTGGGCGCTCGGCATCATGCTCCACGAGATGCTCACCGGTGGTCGCATCCGTGACGGAGACGCGATTCACGATACGCTCGATGCCGACGTCCGCTCGCTCATCGCCGGATTGCTCGCGACGGAGCGCGGTCACCGAACCGGCGACGCCGCCGCGGTCCGCCGCTCGATCGAATCGCTGCGCGATC
>JAQBPZ010000151.1 GCA_028287225.1 Gemmatimonadota bacterium | reverse complement strand
TACGCCTGCTCGGCGCGGCTGCCCGGCGCCAGTCGGCAGCGGTACGCGCCGAGGCGCATCGTGCCGCCCATGTCGGTCACGTGCTGCTGCGACTCCATGAGCGAGATCACCGCGTTGTCGCACTCCGGGGCGAACTCCGACGAGTGGCTGTCGTCGAGACCGCAGACGTTGCGCGCGAACTCGATGATCGCCGTCTGCATGCCGAGGCAGATGCCGAAGAACGGGACGCCGTGGACGCGCGCGTCCCGGATCGCCTCCACCATGCCTTCCACGCCGCGCACGCCGAAGCCGCCCGGCACGAGGAGGCCGTCGTGCTCCCGGAGAATCGCGCGCGCGGCGGCCGCGTCGGTGAAGCTGTCGCTGGAGACCCAGCTGATGTCGACGCCGACGTCGTTCGCGATGCCGCCGTGGATCAGCGATTCCTGCACGCTCTTGTAGCTGTCCACGAAGTCGGTGTACTTGCCCACGACGGCGATGCGAACCGTGCGCCTGGGCGAGACGACGCGCCCCACCATCTCGCGCCACTCCGCGAGGTCGGGGGCCGGGCGCTCGATGCCGAACTTCTGGAGCACCTTGTCGTCGAAGCCCTGCTCGCGGAAGCGGAGCGGGATCTCGTAGATGGACTTCACGTCGGGCGACTCGATGACGGCCCCGAACTCGACGTTGCAGAACAGCGCGATCTTGCGCTTGATCTCGTCGGCCACGGGGCGCTCGGTGCGCACCACGAGGATGTCGGGCTGGATGCCGATCTCCATCAGCTCGCGCACGGAGTGCTGCGTGGGCTTGGTCTTCAGCTCGCCCGCCGCGGCGATGTACGGGATGAGCGTGAGGTGCACGAAGATCGCGTTGTCGCGGCCGACGTCGTGGCGGAACTGGCGGATGGCCTCGAGGAACGGCTGCGACTCGATGTCGCCGACGGTGCCGCCGATCTCGACGATCACCACGTCGTTCTCGGGAGCGACGCGCCGCATCGCGGCCTTGATCTCGTCGGTGATGTGCGGGATCACCTGCACGGTGGAGCCCAGGTACTCGCCGCGCCGCTCCTTGGTGATGACGTTCAGGTAGATGCGGCCCGTCGTCACGTTGTTCGCCTGCGAGAGCGAGCGATCGATGAAGCGCTCGTAGTGGCCGAGGTCCAGGTCGGTCTCGGCGCCGTCGTCGGTGACGAACACCTCGCCGTGCTGGAAGGGCGACATGGTGCCCGGATCCACGTTCAGGTACGGGTCGAACTTCATCATCGTCACCTTCAGGCCACGCTCCACGAGGAGGCGGCCGAGGGAGGCGGCGGCGATGCCCTTGCCGAGCGAGGAGACGACGCCCCCCGTGACGAAGATGAACTTCGTCGTGTGCTGACGTGCGGCGCTCTGCATCAGGAATGGTTCACGGTGAGGGTCATCCAGTCGGTGTTCGCCTGCGCCAGGTCCGCCTCGGTGTCGATGCCGCCACGGAGCGGACCGTCGATGACGGCCACGCCGATGCGCATGCCCGCCGCGAGGGGCCGGAGCTGCTCCAGCCGCTCGATCTGCTCGAGCGGATGCGGCGGCAGGGCGACCCAGCGCACGAGGGCGGCAGGCGTGTAGGCGTAGACGCCGACATGGTGCAGCACTCGCGCATCCCGCCGCGCGACGTCGTGGTCGTCGCGGAGGAAGGGGATGGGCGCCCGCGAAAAATACATCGCCGTGCCGTCGTCAGCAGCCACGACCTTCACCACGTCGGGCCGCAGGAGCACCTCGCGGCCGGCGCGTGCGGCGACCGTCCCCACGGGGCGTCCGTGGACGCGCACCTGGGCGATGGCGCCGCGCAGCGCGGCGCCGCTCACGAACGGCTCGTCCCCCTGCACGTTGAGCACGACGTCGAACTCCGCGTGCGCGGCGAGGGCGGCCACTTCGGCCACCCGGTCGGTGCCCGAGGGGTGGCGGGCCGAGGTCATCACGGCGATGCCCCCGGCTTCATGGACCTCGTCGGCGACCTGGGTGCTGTCGGTGGCGACCACGATGCGGTCGGCCACCTTGAGGGCGGCGACGCGCTCCATGACGCGGACGATGAGCGGGACGCCCGCGAGGAGGCGGAGCGGCTTGCGGGGGAGCCGTGTGGCGCCGAGCCGGGCCGGAATGACGCAGAGCGTCCTTGCGGGTCTGGCGGGGGCTGCCGAGGGGGCGCGATCGCGGCTTGGGCGGGGGCTGGACGCAACTTTCACGCCATCAACCTACGTCACGGCGACGCGATGCGCAAACGCGGAATCGCCGCCTGGGGGCGCCGTTGGTGCGCCGGCTCAGAAAGACGGGAGCGAGATGGAGAAGCCCAGCTCCGTCTGCCCCTGCCCGCTGGCCCCGGTGATGAACTCCAGGTCGATGCCCGCGCCGAAGGACCCCACGCCGATCCCCACGCCGACCTCCTGCTGGAGGGGCCCCAGACCGCGGACCCCCGCCCCCCCGATCCGATGGATGAGCGACAGCGTGGGAGGGCCGACCTTCGGGAGCGGAAGCGCCGCGACCGGGAGGAGGTAGCGGCTCTCGACGAAGACGAGGCGGTCGCCGCCGAACTGCAGCAGGTCCGAGAGCGCCAGCGTGCGGCTCCCGCCCAGGTACGCATACCGGGCGCGCGGGACCGAGTCGCCGAGCGTGGCCACGGCGTGCCCGCGGAAGCGGAGGCGCTGCGTGGAGAAGGTGGGGAACTCCAGCCCGCCGTCGGCGGTGAGCTGGGTGAAGTTCGTGGTGCCGGCGGGCGTGGTGATGCTCTGCTCGGCCTGCAGCGCGAGGCGGGTGACCACCGGGGCATCCTTCGGCAGGCTCTCGTACACCGCGCCCACCAGCGCCGAGCCGATCGTCCCCGTCTCCACCAGCGGGTTGGGGCGACGCATCTTCTCGTCGCTGTTGCGGCCAAGGATGCTGAACACGTTGCCCACGGAGGTGACGGGCGACACGCGCTCGACGCGCACGCCGACGAAGGGCTCGATGTTCGCCCGCTCGCCGCCGGCGCGCAGGAAGCCGCGCCCCTCGGCGATGTCGGAGCGGAAGTAGTTCCGCGTGTCGGTGCCGAAGGCGAAGGTCTTGAGCGAGTTGATGAGCTCCGAGGTGATCCAGACGTCGTTGCTTCGCGTATCGCGCGCGACGCGTCCCTCGAAGCGCGTGCTGTCCTCACCGCCGACGCGGACGGCGACGGCGGGATCCCACTTGCCAAGCCGGCTGCGCCAGGTGAGCGAGGGCTCGATGATCACGCGCTCGCTCAACAGCCCTGCCTGGACGCCCACGGGGAGGGAGAGCCCGTCCACGCGGTCGTAGCGGGGCACCCGGATGCCGTAGAGCCCGGACGGGCGGATCATGCGCGGTGCGCCGTCCTCCACGCGGAGGTTGCGAATCGAGAGCGCGTAGCCTTCCGTGTCGAAGTCGCGCTCCATGATGACCGTCTCGTCGCGCAGGCTCCGCACGCCACCACCAACGCGGCCGAGCGTCGTCTCCGCGACCGTGCCGCCGATGGACACCGCGCGGCCGCTGATGTCCGAGCCGGGACGGAGGAACAGGTCCGCGCCCACGACGACCACGTCGCCGCGGACGTGGCTCGCCACGTAGGTAGGGCGGTTCAGGACGATGAGCGAGGTGGTGACCGTGGAGTCACGCGGAAGGACGAGCGGCCCGATGCCGGTGCGAACGACGTATGGCGCGGCAGTCGCCGAATCCACGAGCGCCGCGGCGTGCCCGGTGCCCCGGTCTCGTACCGTGACGCGCTGCGCAGCGGCGGTCGAGGGCAGCAGCGCCATCGCGAGCAGGAGGGCGGTCTTCATGCGGCCAGGCGGTCGAGGAAGTTGCGCAGGAGCTGCTTGCCGTTGGAGGTCAGCACGGATTCCGGATGAAACTGGACGCCCCACACCGGGTGGGTCCGGTGGCGCAACGCGTGGATCTCGGTGGGATCGTCCGAGGCGGTGGCGAGGACTTCCAGCGAGTCGGGGAGCGATGCGCGCTCGACGACGAGGGAATGATACCGCCCCACGTCGAGCGGGGTGGGCAGGCCGGCGAAGAGGTCGCGGCCGTCGTGGTCGATGCGCGAGGTCTTGCCGTGCACGGCCCGCGTCGCGCGGACCACGCGCCCCCCGTAGGCCTCACCGATGGCCTGATGCCCCAGGCAGACGCCGAGCATCGGGATGGAGGCGCCCCACCGGCGGATGACGTCCACCGTGACGCCGGCCTGCGCGGGCGCGCACGGTCCGGGCGAGAGGACGATGCCGCTCGGCGCCAGCGCGCCAACTTCCTCCACCGTGACGGCGTCGTTGCGGCGCACGACGATCTCCGCTCCGAGCTCGCCCAGGTACTGGACGAGGTTGTAGGTGAAGGAGTCGTAGTTGTCGATGACGAGGAGCATGGGTGCCTGAAAAACGAGTAACGAGTGACGGGAGCGTTCCGGCGATTGTCACGCCGCAGCGAAGCTGTCGGGGCACACCCTCCCGTGGGTGGGGTGGTCACGAGCACGGGACGGCAGATCCCGACACTCGCTTCGCTGCTGCGGGATGACAGCCGCCCGGGACGCTCCCTGCATCCTGGAAGAGCTACGCAAACCTATCGGCCGGCCCGACATCACGTTCCCGGGGCCTGGCCGGGGTCGCCCGGATGGTACGTGCGCTCGGTGTGGCCGACGAGCTGCGCGGGATAGAAGTAGACCGTCCGGAGGTCGCCGGTGCTGTAGCGGAGGGCCTGGTCGTTGAAGTGGGGCGACCGCGGGTCGCCGCTCTCCCCGCCCGCCGACACGGCCCGGGCGCGCACGCTGTCGCCGAACTCCACGACCGCCACGAAGCTGTTGCCGCTGGTGCCGTAGTACTTCCGGGTGCCGGGATACGACCGCGCGCCGAACGAGGCGAGCGATCCCCACTGTGCCGACGTGAAGCCGACCGGGATGCTGGGGGCGGCGTCGTCGAAGGGATGCACGATGTCGCCGGTGAGGCGCTGGAAGCGGTTGATCTCGCCCCACGGGGTGCGCCAGGTGCCGAAGTCGCGGCTGAGCCGGTCGGAGGCCGTCGCCAGGGCGGCAAGGCGCTGCTCGGGCGAGGTACGGATCGTCATGTAGTCGTAGACCGACATCCCCGCCTTCCGGGCGTCGGCGCTGGTGGCGGCCCAGAGGGCCTCGCCCCAGAACACGGCCAGCGACGTGGGCACCGAGCTCACCGCCCAGCGGTAGTCCCAGCCGCGGAGCATCTCCACCTGCTGCGACAGCCGGGCGCGGAGCGGGTCGGTGGCGGGGGTGGCGTCGTATGCCGCCACGAGCGACGGGACCATCTGCGCGAAGGCGGGCAGGTACGGATCGTAGGCGGCGTCGATGAGCGACGCGAGGGTGAAGTCGCGACGCCCCTCGAGCACGCGCGTGTAGTGCACGCCGCGCGGATTCTCCCCCGCCGTGTCCATGTAGCGCGGATAGTCCGCACGGCGCGGGCTGCTGCGGCCCGCGGCGGAGTACGGCCAGTTGTTGCTGTTCGCGATCCAGCCGCTGGCCGGGTTCAGCAGGTGCGGCGATTCGTCGAGCGCGTGCAGCCCCTTCCAGTCGGTCGCGGGATCGCTGCCGTCCACGGGACGCGTGAAGTCGAAGCGGTCGTTCCGGCGCGGCACGAACTGCGGATGCATGTACGCGATCTCGCCGCCGGCGTCGGCGAAGATGGTGTTGTTGGACGAATTCGCCTTGTACCGGTCGGCGACGTCGCGGAACTGTCCGAAGTTGCGTGCCTTGGTGCGCAGGTACGACTGCGACAGCGCCTCGACGGGCTTCTGCATGAGCGCGATGCTCACCCAGCGCCCGTCCAGCTCGCGCACGACGGGGCCGTGATGGGTCTTGTAGACGGTGAACGAGCGCGAGGCCAACGTGCCGTCGGCGCGGCGGTACGGCACCGCGACGACGCTCGTGGTCATCGGCCGCTCCTCGCCGCCGTACCTGTAGAACCAGCGGTCGCCGCGCTGGACGGGCGTCTCGAGGAACTCGTCCACGGCGTCCACGCCGCTGGACGTGTGCATCCAGCCCGCGCGCTCGTTGAAGCCCTGGTAGATGAAGAACTGCCCCCACGTCACCGCACCGTAGGCGTTCAGCCCCTCGTCACTGGAGACCTGCACCTCGGAGCGGAAGAAGAACGACGTATGGGGGTTGATGAGCAGGAGCGCATGCCCCGCCGCGGTGTTCGACGGCGCGATGGCGAAGCCGTTGGAACCACCCGGCTCCACGAAGCGCGTCGGCTCCGACGGTGCCGCGCCGGTACGGAGCTGCCGATCCGGTGAGCGATAGAACGCCTCCAGCTGCTGGAGGTTGACCCGCTCGATGTCGCCACCGATGCTGCCCTCGCTGAACGAGAGCGCCATCCAGGGCTCGAACCGCGAGATCACCCGCGGGCGCACTGCCGGATGGGTGGCCAGGTAGAAATTCAGACCGTCGGCATAGGCGTTCATGAGCGACTTGAGGAACGCGGGGCTGGCGTCGTACATCGCGCGCAGGCTGTCCGGATTGATGAAGAGCTTCATGCGCAGGTCCTGCCACAGCCGCGCCTCGCCCTCCGCCTCGGCCAGCCGCCCCATCGCGTTGAGATAGTTGGTCTCCACCCGATTGAAATCGTCCTCCGCCTGCGCGTACATCAGGCCGAACACCGCGTCGGCGTCGGTGCGCCCGTGGATGTGCGCGATGCCCCAGTCGTCGCGCACGATGGTCACGGCCTGGGCCTGCTGCTGCCAGCGCGAGAGGTCGGTGGCCGCGGCCACCCGCGGCGTGGTCTCCGGGACCGGCGCCGGCGCCGCACAGGAGATGCCGAGGGCCGCGAGAGTGAGCAGTGCGAGACGCTTCATGACCGGGCCTGATCGAGGTTGAACGGAAGGATGAGCGGTACGGCTGTCGGGACCTTCAACGGCATGCTGATGCGCTATCCTCGCGGGTGAAAGCTCCGGTGTACCTGCCGCAGGTACTCGCGGTCAACGTGAGTGTAGATCTGCGTGGTCGCGATGTCCACATGGCCGAGCATCTCCTGCACGGCCCGGAGGTCGGCGCCGCCTTCCAGGAGGTGCGTGGCGAAGGAGTGCCGCAGCGTGTGGGGCGAGACGTGCTTCGTGAGACCCGCGCGCTCCACGTGCCCGCGCAGGATCTTCCACGCGCCCATCCGGGTGAGCGGCTTTCCGCGCGCGTTGAGGAAGAGGATGCCCTTCCCTTCCCCCTTCTCCAGCGTGGGGCGCAGCTCGCGAAGGTAGACGGCCGCCGCGCCGATGGCCGAGCGGCCGATGGGCACGAGACGCTCCTTGTTGCCCTTGCCGAACACGCGCACGAGCCCGTCCTCGAGCAGCAGGTCGCGGACGCCGAGGGTGATCCATTCCGACACGCGCAGCCCGGCGCCGTACGCCAGCTCCAGGAGCGCGCGGTCGCGGAAGGCCATCGGTTCGTCCAGCGTGGGTGCGGCGATGAGGCGCTGCACCTCCTCCACCGTGAGCACCTCGGGCAGCGTGCGCCACTTCTGCGGGGTCTCCAGCCGCTCGCTCGGGTCCCGCACCACGATGCCGTCGCCGGTGAGGAAGCGGAACCAGGTGCGCACCGCGGAGACGTTGCGCCGGATGCTGGCGGGCGAGAGCCCGAGGTCCTTCAGGTGATACACGTAGTCGCGCAGCACGCGCGCCGTGACGTCCACCGGTGCCGCGATGCCCTGCAGCTCGGCGAACTCCGCGAAGCGCTGCAGGTCGCGTCCGTAGGCCTCCTGGGTACGCGGCGAGAGCCCCTGCTCCAGCGCGATGTAGTCGGTGAAGCGCGCCAGCAGGAAGGCGCGGGAGCGCCGTTCCGCGTCGCTCACGCGGCCTCGCCGGGTTCGCGGCGCGCCAGGAACCACCAGGCGACCCCCGCGATCAGGAGCAGGGCGGCCACGCTGGCGACGATCGCGCCGTAGTGGCGGATGACGCGGGACAGGCCGGCCCAGTCGGCGCCGGCGCGAAAGGCGAGGTAGCTGATGGTGCCGTACCAGGCCGCGGAAGCCAGCGCCATCGCGGCGATCGCGCGGCCGGCGGGCACCTTCATGGCGCCGGCGAAGGGGGGCACCAGGGCGCGCACGCCCGGGATGAACCGGCTGAGCACCAGCGCCAGCACGCCGTACCTGCCATACAGCGCCTCGAGCCGCCGCTCGCTCGCCGCGTTGGCGAGCGCGGGGAACCGGCGGTGCATCCACTCGGCCCCGTGGGAGCGGCCCACGAAGTACATCGCGGCCGCGCCGGCGATGTTGCCGAGCACCGGCGCGAGGAAGGCGATGACGGCGCTGCCCTTGCCGCGCGCCGCGAGCCAGCTGCCGAGCGCCACGACCGTGTCGGCGGGAATCGGGGGGAAGACGTTCTCCAGGGCGCCGACGACCGCCAGGATGCCGTAGAGCAGCGCGGAGGGCAGCGCGACGAGCCAGGCGATCAGCCCTTGCATCTACTGTCCTGTCGGGCCTGCGTCGACGCTGCGTACCACCGTGGCCGTGGCCATGCAGGCAATCCCCTCGCCGCGCCCGATCCAGCCCATCCCCTCGTTCGTCTTGCCCTTGATGCTGGCGCACGAGACGTCCACGCCGAGCGCGGCGGCGATCCGCGCACGCATCGCATCCCGGTACGGCGCGATCTTCGGGGCCTCGGCCACCACCACGACGTCCACCTGGCCCACGACCCAGCCGGCGTCGCGCAGCCGCGCCACGGCGAGGGCCAGCATGCCGATGGAATCGCGGCCGCGGTTCACCGGGTCGGTGTCGGCGAACATGGCGCCGATGTCGCCGAGCGCCGCCGCGCCGAGGAGCGCGTCGGTGACGGCGTGGGCGATCGCGTCACCGTCGGAATGTCCGTGGAGGTGCACGTCGCCCGGCACCGCCACGCCCCCCAGCATCAGCGGTCCGCCGGGCGCGAACCGGTGCGAATCGTACCCGACGCCCACACGGAGGGCGAGCGCGGGGCCGCTCACTCCGTGTAGCGCTTGACGGCGATGGAGACGTTGTGGCCGCCGAAGCCGGCGCTGTTGCTGATCGCGGCGCGCACCTCGCGCGGCCGGGCCGTGTTCGGCGTGAAATCCAGCTCGCCGCACTCCGGGTCGGGGGTGCGGTAGTTGATCGTGGGCGGCACGATGGAATCGCGAATCGCGAGCGTGGCCGCGATGAACTCCACCGATCCCGCCGCGCCGAGCATGTGGCCCGTCATGGACTTGGTGGACGACACGCTCAGCCGCGCGGCGGACTCCCCGAAGACGGTGGCGATGGCCTTGGCCTCGTTGGAGTCGTTGAGCGGCGTGGAGGTGCCGTGCGCGTTCACGTAGTCCACCTGGTCCGGCGTCAGACCGGCATCCGCGAGCGCCCCGCGCATCGCGCGCTGGAGCCCCTCGTGCTCCGGCAGCTGGCCGGTGAGGTGGTAGGCGTCGCCGGTGGCGCGGTAGCCGCCCACTTCGCCGTAGATGCGGGCGCCGCGCTTGAGCGCGTGCTCCAGCTCCTCGAGCACCACGATGCCGGCGCCCTCGCCCATCACGAACCCGTCGCGCGTCTTGTCGAAGGGGCGCGAGGCGGTGGCGTACTCCTCGTTGTTCGTGGAGAGCGCGGTCATGTTGGCGAAGCCGCCGATCGACATGGCCGTCACGGCCGCCTCGGAGCCACCGCAGATCATCACGTCGGCGTCGCCGTACTGGATCGTGCGGAAGGCGTCGCCGATGGCGTGCGCGCTCGTGGCGCAGGCCGAGACGGTGGCGTAGTTGGGGCCGCGCGCATTGAAGCGCATGGACACCACGCCCGCGGCGATGTCGGCGATGAACATCGGGATGAAGAAGGGGCTGATCTTGCTGGCTCCCCGCTCCCGGTAGGTGTCGTGCTGCTCCTCGAAGCTCCGGAGCCCGCCGATGCCGCTGCCGACGATCACGCCGAGGCGATCGACGTCGTAGCCGACCCCGTCCGCGAGCCCGGCATCCGCCATCGCCTCGACCGCCGCCGCCACCGCGTACTGGGCGTACGGATCGGCGCGCTTGGCTTCCTTGCGCTCCATCGACTTCAGCGGATCGAACCCCTTCAGCTCGCAGGCGAAGCGGACGGGGAACGCCGAGGCATCGAACTTCGTGATCGGCGCTGCCCCGGACACGCCTTCCTGCATGGCGCGCCAGGTCGTCGCCACATCGTTTCCGATGGGCGTAACGGCACCCAGACCAGTGACGACGACCCGACGACGCATTACGCGGAAACCTTGCTGTTCAGGTACGCGACCGCATCGCCGACCGTGCGCAGCTTCTCCGCATCCTCGTCGGGGATGTCGATGTTGAACTCCTTCTCGAACTCCATGACCAGCTCGACGATGTCGAGGCTGTCGGCGCCAAGATCTTCGATGAAGCTCGCTTCGTCGGTCATCTTGTCGCGCTCGACGCCAAGCTCCTTCTCGATGATGTCACGTACCTTCTGGGCGTTGTCGGCCATGAGTGGGGCTCCTGTAAGTTTGAACGCTGATTAGCTGGCGAAAACTAGCGATAGTTCGGTCTGAATGTCACGTCGGGCCGGATCGGCCGTTCACATCACCATCCCGCCGTCCACCACCAGGGTCTGCCCGGTGATGTAGGCGGCATGGTCCGACGCGAGAAAGGCGACCATTCCGGCGATGTCCTGCGGGGTGCCGAGACGTTCCAGGGGGATC